>JAICPV010000022.1 GCA_025929655.1 Pyrinomonadaceae bacterium | reverse complement strand
TTCAGGCGGAGAGCCGGCTGCTGTAGTTTTGACAGACGCGATCGTTCGATTATTGCCTGAAGCGTTGGGAAGCGAAACGTCCGCTGAGAACGATTCGTTCTCGAACGGACTGCTCGATTGTCCGCACTACACACGGCCTGCGGATTTTAGAGGAATGAAAGTCCCGGAAGTTTTGTTGAACGGCAATCATGCCGAAATTGAAAAATGGCGCTTTGAAAAAGCGCTCGAAAAAACACAAAAGAATCGACCCGATCTTTTGAAAGGAGAAAATGGTGGATGTGGATGAAGTTCACTGAGTTGCAAAGTCGCAGAGTTGCAGAGTTAGAAGACTAACTCCGAAGCTCTGGAACTTTGTAACTCTGTAACTTTGATCGACCTCTGGCCGAACAATTTATGAATCGTTTAGACTCAGTCGAGAGCACGCAGCTAAAGGAAAATATTCCGGCATTTCAGGCGGGCGACACTATCAAGGTGCATGTCCGCATCAAGGAAGGAAACAAAGAGCGTTTACAGGTTTTCGAGGGAATCGTCATTGCCCGAAAGCATGGCGGCGCACGCGAATCGATCACGGTCCGCAAGGTGAGCTTCGGCGTTGGCGTCGAAAGGATCTTCCCGCTTCACGCGACGGTCGTGGACCACATCGACGTCGTTCGCCGGGGCAAGGTCCGCCGCGCAAAGCTTTACTACCTCCGCGAACTGCGCGGCAAGGCTGCACGCATCAAGGAAAAAGACACGCGAAACAAAGCTCAGGCGGCGAAGTAGTCGCGTTTTCATCTGTCAAAGTTTATAATTCGAATCCGTGAGCGGATTCAAACTTCAAGCCGATCGACTGACGTGGACGATCGGCTTTGATTTTGAAGAGCAGGCAAGAAGCGAGGGATTTCTGTTGGTCGCCGGTGTGGACGAGGTCGGCCGCGGCTGCCTCGCCGGGCCCGTCGTCGCTGCGGCTTGCATCCTGGATCACACTAAAGCAGTACCTACAGGCCTTGACGATTCGAAAAAACTTACAGCCAGGCAGCGCGACGAGATCGGTGCCGAGTTGCGCGAGAACGCCCTGGCTTTTGGAATAGGCACTGTTGAGGCGGAAGAGATCGACCGGATCAATATCCTTGAGGCAACAAAAGTGGCAATGTCTCTGGCCATCCAGGCACTCACGCCGAACGCCGATTATGTACTCGTCGATGCCCTTCGATTGAAGCAGGTCCGGCTGCCGCAAAAATCCATCATTAAGGGAGACTCGATCTCGTATTCGATCGCGGCCGCATCCGTGATCGCGAAAACCTATCGCGACGATCTGATGACAAATTACGCCGCCGAATTTCCGCAATACGGTTTTGCCGAACACAAAGGTTACGCGGCCGCCACGCATCGCGCGGCGATCCGCGAATACGGCCCCTGCCTGCTCCACCGCCGTTCGTTTCGCGGCGTCTTGCCCGCCGAAGATTGATCGGAATTAATTGAAACTTGCAGCTGACCAAAACCGTATTTTGGTCAGCAATATATTTGAATGGTGGACGTCGCTTTATGAAACTGTTAGCTCCTGCCCTTGCACTTTTCGCAGTAATAATGCCGATCGCATTATTTGCGCAGAATGGAGCGCAAAGCCCCGCGGAGCAACGCGCCCGCGAATTGGTTCAGCTCATTAACACCGGCAAACGTGCCGATATGCGCAAGTACATCGAAGCAAACTATTCTGCCGAATTCCTCAAGGTCCCGATGGACGCGCATCTCGGCTTTCTCTCATCCCGCCAGGATTTCACTCGCGGATATGACGTCGTCTCGCTTCAAGAAGCGAAACCGGGTTCGGCGATCCTGCTCCTGAAGAACAAACTTACGGGTGAGCATGAGGCCATATTTGTTGCCGTTGAAAATACGGCTCCTTTCAAGATCACGGGTATCGGGCCCCGGCCGCCCAAGCTTCCGCCGGGTGAGGCAAAAGCGCGAACCGAGACGGAAGCCGGGCGCGACCTCGCCGCTTTCGTGAAAAAACTAGCTGATGGCGACGTTTTTTCCGGCGCCGTCCTGTTCGCCAAAGACGGAAAACCGGTCTTTCAGGGAGCCTACGGCTTCGCGAACAAAGACTTCAACGTCCCGAACAAGATCGATACGAAATTCAACCTCGGTTCGATGAACAAGATGTTCACCGCCGTCGCGATCGCGCAACTTGTCGAAAAGGGTAAGCTCTCATACGACGATCAGCTCTCGAAATTCATTCCTGATTTCCCCGACGCGGTCTCCGCACAGAAGATCAAGATCAAGCATCTGCTCTCGCACACGTCCGGGCTCGGCGGTTATTTCAGCGATCGTTGGGAGAAAACTTCACGTGCCAGCGTGCGCACGGTCGACGATATGATGGCGATCGCCAGGCAGGACGAAAAACTGCAGTTCGAGCCGGGAACAAAATGGAAGTACAGCAACACGGGCATGCTGGTATTGGGTAAGGTGATCGAGATCGTTGCCGGCAAAAGCTATTTCGAGTACCTAGCCGAGAACGTGACCGGCCCGGCCGGCATGGCGAACACGGGCTGCTTCGAACTCGACAGGGTAAATACCAACCTCGCCGTCGGCTACGACAAACAATATACGGAAAAAGGGATCGAATGGGCGAACAACATCTTCGAGCACGTGATGCGCGGCGGGCCGCAGGGAGGCTGCTATTCGACAGTCGAGGATCTGTTAAGATTCGATCAGGCGCTCAGGTCGAATAAGCTGATCACGGCCGAAAGCTTCAAGACTCTGGCGACCCCAAAGCCTGAACTCAACTCGCCGAACTACGGATACGGTTTCCAGGTCTGGGCCGCGGAAAATGCCGTCGGGCATGGGGGCGGCTTCACGGGGATCAATTCGAATCTCGAGATGTGGCTCGGGTCCGGCTGGACCGCGATCGTGATGTCGAACTACAGCGGCGGCGCTCAGCCGGTGATCTTGAAGATGGATTCGCTGATCAAGAGCACACTCAAACAGGCGGAACCGATCGCCAAACATTAGGCTGCAGACACTTCGGCTAATATTAACGGGCTGCTTCATCGCGAAGCGGCCTTTTTTATCGGCAATGACCAAGATGAAGAGTTAGAAACAAAACCACTCGCTCGGCTGCGCATGGTGGGACAGCGTGATCTTTGTTTCCGCAGGGAAAAGCGGAGCACGCATTTGAAGTGCAGTTTCGGCCGTTATGCGTGCCAATGCCGGATCGTTCGCGCGTTGGGAGAGATGCGCAAGTATGATGTGTTTCGCCGAACCGTCGAAATCGTTCGTCATCCAGTCGGCGAGGTCTTCGTTGGAAAAATGTCCGCGTTTAGACGCGATCCGCTGTTTGAGGCTCCAGTTGTAAACGGGGCAGGCGCGAAGCATATCGCGGCTATGATTCGATTCTATATAGATGAGATCGCAGCCATTCAATTTTTCACGGATCAACTGCGTCATGTGCCCGAAATCGGTCAAAGCGGCGACACAAACGCCGCCATTCTTTGCTACGAAACCGAAATTATCGACGGCGTCGTGCGGGACCGTGAACGGCTCAAAATCGATATCGCCGATGCAGAAATGCTTATTCGACTCGATGCCGACGGCGCGGCCCTTCATCGCCTCCTGCCGTCGCGCGGATTCGTTCCCGTTTCCGTTTGAACGGTATGTTCGGTAATAGGCTTCTTCAGTTTTGCCAGAGATGTAAACTGCGCATTCGACGTTCGAAAGCAATGTTCGCAGCCCGCCGACGTGGTCGCTGTGTTCGTGCGTGATCACGATCCCGTCGAGATCGGACGGTGTCATACCGGCAAGGGCAAGCCGACGCGTTATTTCGCGCGCGCTGAGCCCTGCATCCACGAGGACGCGCGTTTTTTCAGAACAAATTACAAATGTGTTTCCGGACGAACCGGAGCCAAGGACGATGAATTTCATTAAAGGAACAACGAACGATCGCTGAGTACAATCTAGATTCTACCACGCCGCCGACTTCCGCCCTTACTTCGTGCGGGCTTCTGCATTTTGGTAGCGTTTTCTTAGCGGCTTCGCGACCACCCGGGTTATAAGCGAATTGGGCAATATGTTTACGGCCGAAGCAACGAGATAGTTCACCCAACCGGAGACCACTTTGGTCTTTCCGCTTGAGAGTGCGCGCAGAGCAGCATCGACCACCTGCTCAGGAGTTTGAACGCCCTTCACCTTGATCGGATCGTTGATCTGTGACGCCTCGAAGAATCCGGTTTCGGTCGTGCCGGGGCATAATGCCAGTATGCGAATGCCGAACGGCCGATTCTCTTCCGCGATCGCCTCGGTAAATGACGTGACGAATGCTTTCGTCGCCGCATAGGTGGCGAAGAAGGGGATCGGTTGGAACGACGCTCCCGAGGAGACGTTGATGATCGTTCCGCTCCGTCGCTCGCGCATCGGCCCGAGGAAACGGTGCGTCAGCTTTACCAAAGCGAGCACGTTGAGCTCGATCATTTCAGCTTCTCGCTCGAGGTCGAGGACCGCAAAATCACCCATCGACCCGAAGCCCGCGTTGTTTATCAGCCAGTTGATCTCGATGCCTCTTTTTTCTGTTTCCTGGAAAACAACCGAGTCCGCGTTTTCGCTGGTTAGGTCGATCGCAAGATACTTCGCATCGATATTGTGTTTTTTTGTAAGCTCGGCACAAAGCGATCGGAGCTTGTCTTCCGAACGCGCGACCAGAAAAAGGTTATGCTTTTCCGCTGCAAGCCGGCGGGCAAAAGCTTCGCCGATTCCGCTGGATGCGCCGGTTATCAGCGAAGCTTTCATCGATTGGAGTTCCGGCTTTGGCCGCCCTCTCTAACTCTAATAATGTCGTTATGTAAGTTTGGAGCCAGCTGAAGCTGGAACTCCGAACTATAAAAGTTTATTCCTGATAATAAAACCTTTCACCTGCCCGTTGAATTGGGCCGGACGCTCCATTTGCAGAAAGTGGCTGACGCCGCTCCATGACTGAAATTCCATTTTTGGGGCGATCGCCTTATAGCGTGTTTCGATGTCGGGCGTCCACAACGGCGAAGGCGCCATGACGGCCAACACCGGCACATTTATCGTCCCGTGAGCCGCGTACGAATCGTCGAGCATCTGTTTCATCGCACTTTGCGCCACGTAGCTCTCCGTCGCAAACATTGATGAACGAATGAAAGGGCGCACCTTCGGATCTGCTGTCTGGAGCATCCCGTCCACAAAGGTCGCGACACCGGTTTTGTAGTCTTTGAATAGCGGCTCGAAGAATTTATCCACCTGGGCCCGATCGCCGAACGGCAATAATGCGCCGTCAACGACAATAAGGCCAAGGGTTTTGTTCGGATACAGCTCGTAGTATTTACGAATCACCGGTGTGCCCATGCTGTGGCCAGCCAAGACCGCTTTTCTTACGCCGGCAGCTTTCATCACCGCATCGACAGATTTCGCAAAGTATTCCATCGAATAATCGATCTTTGGCTTATCGCTCTGTCCATGGCCTGGCAGGTCCATCGCGATGACGCGGTAACCGGGAAAAGCATTGATGCTGTCCTTCCAGAAATCGGCGTTGCACGTCCAGCAGTGTACGAGCACGAGCGCATTCTTCGCTTTCTTATGACCGACGTCGTAATAACGGATCTTGTTTCCGTCGAAGGTTACCCAGTTGTCTGAGAGTTTTTCCCCTTGCGCGAAAACCGAAAAAGAAACCGCCAGGATAAACAGGATCGACAAAACTTTCATTCTCATATTGAAACTCCCTGGAAAAATTCTTCCTTCGAAACGGCGTAAAAAGCGCATTCCTCGCCGTAATGTTCCTCGGTCTTTTCGTATTTCATCCCGAGCTTTTCCATTATCCGCCGGGACGCTGTGTTTGCTTCGACAGCAACTGCAACGATACGCTCAAGGCCGAAATTATTAAAGCCGAACTCCATCCAGCCGCGAGCCGCTTCGGTCCCTATTCCCTTTCCCCAAAGCGCCTTGATGACGCTGTAGCCCACCTCGATATCACCTGTGTCCTCCAGCGGCTGCAAACCGGCGGCGCCGATCATCTCGCCGGTCTCCTTCCAAAACATCGGACACATTCCGAAACCGTGCGTATCGTAGCACGACATATAAAATCGAATGCGCTTCGCTAATGCTTCGGGGTTTTGCATCCGCGTGCCGCCCAAAAAACGATACATATCCGGGTCGGAACGCTGCTCGATCAGTTGGGGCAGGTCGCCAAGCTCGAACTTTCGAAAATAAAGACGTTGCGTTTCGATCATAAAAATTGGAAGAGAATGGGAAACCGGCTCGTCCAATTATCGTAAAAAGCCGAAGTGAGGACAACAGCGATGAACGAAACACGACGAGTTTTTCTAAAGAACGCACTAATAACCGTGGCCGCATTGCCTCTGATATCTAGCTGCCGAAGCACGACACTCGCCGTCGAGCCGAAACCCGGCATCCTGGAAACGCTGAGAAAAAATGCGCAGCCGCGCGGTGCCACCGCCATGGGGGCCATCGAGGCGCCCGATTCGGTCTCATGGCGGACCGCCTTCCCGATCACGCGGGATGACGGCGAGCCGATGATAATTTCAGGCACGGTTTACAAAGCGGACGGGAAAACACCCGCACCGAATACGTTGATCTACTTCTACCACACCGACAAATACGGGATCTACGGACGAACGGGCGAGCCGCAGCACGGCCGCTTTCGCGGGTGGATGCTCACGGATTCGAAGGGACGCTATGAATTCAGCTCGATACGGCCCGCGTCATATCCGAATTCGACACAGTCGCAGCATGTGCATATGACGGTTACGACACTTGAGCGCCGTGAAGATTGGATCGATTCGATCCTTTTCGAGGGCGATAGATTCATCACCGAACGCGAACGCGGCTGGTCCGGAAAACGCGGTGGCTTCAACCCGATCATCACCGTGACCACTGGAAAGGACGGCATACAACGTGGGGTGCGCGACATACAGCTTATGTCTTAAGAAGGGAGATGATAATGCCGCACGTTTTAATTTTTCTTGCGTTTGTACTTTGGCTCGGCTTGGGTACTCAACCGAGTAAGAGTTCTGGATACGAATGGAAGCAGGTCGCGCCGGCAGGTTCGGGCTGCTTTCAAGGGACCTGCAAAAACGGCCAGTTCGCGATGGCTATAAAGCCGCTGGCGGGTTTCGACGGCGATCTCTTTCTCGTCGGCGACAACACTGTTTGGCGTTCAAAAGATGGAGTCATATGGGATTCTCAGCCAAAAACCGACTGGATCGAGCGGTACGGTTTGGCATTCGCGTATTTTCGAGGCCGACTATGGATGACCGGCGGTATGCGAACCTGGGACGATTTTCGAAACGATGTCTGGGCATCGACAGACGCAGTCGAATGGAAACAGGTGGTCCAAAAGGTGCCTTGGAAAAAACGCCGCGGACACGC
This sequence comes from Pyrinomonadaceae bacterium, assembly GCA_025929655.1. Classification (GTDB taxonomy): domain Bacteria; phylum Acidobacteriota; class Blastocatellia; order Pyrinomonadales; family Pyrinomonadaceae; genus OLB17. Next base: position 4,918 of record JAICPV010000022.1, on the reverse strand, counting down.
GATGCTCGTCTTTCAGAACAAACTTTGGATTATCGGCGGCTCCGTGAGCTCCGGCCGCCGCGATCAAACTCCAACCGAATTCCTGAACGACGTTTGGTCCTCAAGAGACGGCGTCAATTGGACGCTGGTCACGGCGAATTCGCCATGGTCGCCGCGTGAGGCTTCGACCGCGCTCGTTTTCGATAACAGGATCTGGATTTTCGGCGGCCGCGGTGCCGGCGATATCTGGTCGAGCTCGAACGGGAGAAAATGGACACTGGAGCACGCATCGCCCGAGTTCGGAAAAGGGGAAGGTTCGGGCTTCGCCGTTCTGCACGAAAAGCTCTGGGTCTACGGCGGTATCGGGCGAAACGACGTCTGGTCGTCAGTCGATGGGAAAAAATGGACGAGGGAATTTGAATCAGCGCCCTGGACCTCGCGGGCGACGGGATACAGCACGGTCCACAAAGACAGGCTCCTGCTTTTCAGCGGCAAGACCGGACGGGCGGATACACAAACAGGCGAGATCTGGGCGATGTCGAAAACGACGGAGGTCAAGTGAAAATGCTATCGAGAAAAATCGTCGTCGCAAGTTTTTTCGTATTGGCCTTATGGGTTGTCGCATGCGACGTGCATGCAAAAGAACCAAATATCCTCGTGGGCAGCATTCCCGGCGACACGGCTGCGAAACAGATGCTCGCTATCGACACTTCTGAGGATGTTGATTTCATCCGTCTGCGAATCGCGCTCAACGAAGGCGATCGGCGTTTTGATCTGACGGCAACATACGGGATCGGCAAACCGAACACGCGTGGTTTTGAGAACGGCGGGAAGTCGATGTCTGCGAAAGGCCGATTGGAAATGATCGAGAAAGACAGAAACTTGATCTATCGACTCTCGGACGCGGAAGCGGGGGTTGATATTTCGCTGTTTCGTTTGAACGATCAGATGTTTCACGTCCTATCACAGAACGGACGCCTGCTGGCGGGAAAGGGCGGTTGGAATTACACCCTCAGCATTGAGGGCGATAAGAAATTGAAATCAGGTACTTTACCGAATCAAAGAAAGATAGATCTTTCAAAAGATCCCGAACCAATGGTCTTCGCCGGGCGAACGCCGTGCATCGAGATCGCGCGAGAGTTAAACATCCCGGTCTCCGATGATTGTTTCAAACTGAAATGGAAGTTAACGCTCAATGGAAATCCGCAATCAAAACAACCAGCCGCGTTCACACTCCAAAGAACGTTTCGACGGCCCGAACCGCTCGAAGGAAAATGGCGCATAGTTGAAGATATAAGTTCGGTTATCTATAAATTGGACGCGAACGACGGTTCGACGATGTCTTTCCTTCGGCTCGACGACAGCCTTCTGTTTTTGGACAACGCCGGACGGCTGCTCAAAGGAAATGGCGAATTCGGTTACACGTTAGACCGGCAGAGGAACGAAATACCGCTGGATTCGCAAAAGGCGAAAATGGAGTAGAATCGCGTTGATAAAAGGATGGAACGGATCGCGTTGGTTACCGAAAACCGGTCGGACATGGATCTCGTCGCTGCCTGCCGGTCGGGCAGCCGGGACGCAATGCGGCGGCTTTATGAGGAAAACCAGCGAAGGGTTTATTCGATCGCATTGAATTTTTTCGGAGGAGACATTGATAAAGCGGCAGATGCAACGCAACAGGTCTTTGTGAAGCTTTTCACGAAAATGGATTTCCGCGGCGAGGCAGCGCTGACGACATGGCTCTACCGGCTGACGATCAACCAATGCATCGACGAGCAGCGAAAATCGCGCCGACTTTTGAATTTGGAAGAATGGTTTCCGCTCAGCGAGCCCGTCACGAAGATGTCTCTCGCAGACGAGATGCAATCGGGCGAGATCGCCGCGGAGGTCCAGAAGGTGATCGCGAGCCTGCGGCCGAAGCTTCGCATACCGATAGTTTTGAAATACGTCGAAGGGCTTTCGTACCAGGAGATCGCTGACGTTTTGAAATGCTCTATCGGCACCGTGTCGTCGCGGTTGAATCGCGGCCACAAACTTCTCGCCGCGAAGCTCGAGCATTTGAGGAACGAGATCTGAAATTGATGAAGAATAGGCATTACAAAGAGCAACTATCAGCATTCGTCGATCAGGAATTGTCGAAGGATGATCGGCAGTTGATCGCCGAGCACCTTTTGCATTGCGAAAGCTGCCGAAGTGAGTATCAAGCGGTTAAATTAGGCGTCGGGCTCGCGGCAAATCTTTCGGCCGCCGAGGCGCCGGAAAACGTTTGGCGTTCGATCGAAAACGAAATTCGCGACGGGACGACGCCGCGGCTCGAAGCGTTCGCGGCGCCGCGCTGGTTCGACATCACGCGGATCGCTGCATTCGCGACGGCGATCCTGGTGGTCGGTTTGGTCACATTTGCTGTATACCGGGGATTGTTTACAGCCGAAACTCGTACCGTCGGCCAGATTCCGCGATCAAATTCCGTGAGTCCGGATGTCGGTGTTGTACCTGTCAACGGCGCTGAACAGCCGGCGATCGAGACGCCGGTGAATGCAAACGGACCGACCCCGGAAAATTCAGAAACCGCACCGGTTTCCACAACTGCTTCCTGGGACGTGGAAACGATCGCCGGAGCCCCGAAAGTTGCAGGAGCGATGTCGGCCGATAGGCTTCCGGTCGGCGAATATCTGGAAACGGATTCTCGCTCGCGGGCGAGGATCGAGGTCGCATCGATCGGAAATGTCGAGGTCGGCCCTAATTCGCGTGTGAAGCTTGTCGGAACGAACGATAAACAGCACCGCTTGGCACTTGAGCGGGGCTCGCTTCATGCAAAGATATTCGCACCACCGCGCCTGTTCATTGTCGATACGCCCTCGGGCGCCGCGGTTGATCTCGGCTGCGAATATACACTTGAGGTCGATCAAGCGGGCAACAGCAAACTAAACGTCAGAAGCGGATTCGTTGCTTTGGAAGATGCCGGCCGCGAATCGATCGTCCCCGCGGGAGCGTCGTGTTTGACGATGAAGGGAAAGGGCCTCGGTACGCCCTTTTCGACGGAAGCATCCCCGGAATTCGTACGGGCGCTGCGCAGTTTCGATTTTGCAAATGGCGGCAGCCGTGCCGTTAAAGATATCGTGGAACAGGCCGACCTCTACGACATCGTCACTCTTTGGCATTTACTTTCGCGTGTTCCGCGAAACGACCGCTCGGCGGTCTATGATTCGCTTACGCGTTTTGTTTCACCGCCGGAAGGCGTGACCCGGGAAGGCGTCTTAAATTTGAACAAACCGATGCTGGAGAAATATCGAGAGGCCGTGGAGACGGTTTGGTTTAATTGATGGAAGACGGGATGCCCATCTCGTTATGGCGAAAGCCGCTGAATATTCCAGGTTCCGCCATTTTGCGAATAAACCAACCGATCGTGCAAACGGTTCTGCCGGCCCTGCCAGAATTCGAAGCGGTCGGGCGCCAGGCGAAAGCCGCCCCAGAAATCCGGCAGCGGGACCTTATCGCCGAATTTCTCCTTTAGTTCCCTGAACCTTTCTTCCAAAAAACTGCGAGATCCGATCACGCGGCTTTGACTCGAAGCCCATGCCGCGACGCGGCTAGCAACCGGGCGCGACAGAAAATATTTTTCCGATTCCTCGCGTGACGTTTTCTGTGCGGTGCCGCGGATGGAGACCTGCCGGTCCAGCTGCCGCCAGAAAAAATGAAGCATCGCGTGGGGATTTGCGGCCAGATCGCGCGCCTTCTTGCTTTCGTAATTCGTGAAAAACAGGAACCCGTCCGGCCCGTAGTATTTCAGAAGGACGACGCGCGCGTCCGGCCGGCCGTCTTCGCCTACGGTCGCGAGCGTCATTGCGTTCGGGTCCCGGATGTCAGCTGCAAGAGCGTCGTTCATCCATTCACCAAACTGAACGAACGGGTCCGGATCGACGGCGGATTCGTCCAATCCAACCGAAGAAAAATCGCGACGGAGGTCTGCAAGTTCGTGTTTGTCCATGCGGCTCCAAGTCGACGGTTCGTCCGCTTTACTCCGGCAAGCAGAATGCTGCCGCTCCAGTTCCGGTTAGATCAAATGAACGAAAAGCCCATCTTTGAGCTTCGGCTCGAACCAGGTCGATTTCGGCGGCATGATCTCGCCCATATCCGAGACAGCAAAAAGGTCGTCCATTGTCGTTGGATATAATGCAAAGGCAACTTCGGCCTCACCGGCATCAACAATTCTTTCAAGCTCCTCGATCCCGCGGGCACCCCCGACGAAACCCAGCCGATCGTCGGAGCTCGGGTCGCCGATGCCGAGAACCGGTTCGAGCACGTGCTTCTGCAGGATGGTCACGTCGAGCCGCTCGATAGGGCCGCGTTCCATTTGTTCGCCCCTAAATATCAACGCATACCACCGGCGGCCGTAGTACATATGGATCTCGCCGTGAACATCGGGTGGCGAAGCTTCCACTTCCCGGATCTCAAAATCCGTTCTCAATTGTTCAAAAAATTCCTTTTCGCCAACTCCGTCGAGATCTTTCACGACGCGGTTGTACGGCAGAATGCGGAGCTCATCCGATGGAAACATCCCTGCCATGACGAAATCGTATGCTTCATTGCCGGCATTGTTGCCGTTTTTCGACCGCAGGACGTCCCTCGCGTTCAACGCACTTTCGATCCGGTGGTGTCCGTCGGCGATATAAAGGTGGTCCATCTCACCGAAGGCATCTACAGCTGCCTGAGCTGCTTCGATCCGCCAGACCGTGTGGTGGATGCCGGCGCCGCACGTGAAATCGAATATCGACGGCCCCTGGACGGTTTGGGCGATCAGATCTTTCGTCATTTGCGTCGCTTTAAATGCCAGCAAGATCAGGCCTGTCTGTGCGCGGAGCGCGACCATGTGGGCGGTTCGTTCCGCAACCTTGTCCGGACGTATCTTTTCGTGCTTCTTGATCGCACCTCGCTCGTA
>JAICPV010000145.1 GCA_025929655.1 Pyrinomonadaceae bacterium | reverse complement strand
ATAGATCGGCCGGCCCAGCACCTGCGAAAGATAGAGCATAAAGAAAGATAGTCTAAGCCCGGCATTGCGAAAATCAAAGACGTATTTGGCTTTACCGGTTTGGAATTCTTTGCTATTCTAATTATCCGTTGTGCCAAACGACGTACAACATCGCAAAATAGTTGAAAACCTGAGTCAATTGAGCATTTGCTAAATATAAGCGGCGAATCCCCGAAATCACCGCCGGTAAATTCTCTTCCCTATCCCAAAAACTTCCTTTTGCCATAAAAAACCATCCGCACCCCGCTACAAATGAGATCATTTGCCGTCTGTCTTACGCTCTCAATCTGCGCTATCGCTGCCGCGCCCGCGGCCGGTCAACGCGTTTTCGACAATTTTGACCGCTCCCAGGGCGTGGCGGTTTATTTGCCGCCTGCGCCGGTAATTCCCGTTGCGACTGCGAAACGAAAACGCGGCAAGAACGGTAAATGGCGGGTGATTGCAGAAAACAAGCTTGTTCAAAGGACCGCGAGCGTTACCGACAGCCTGGCCGAAAGAGAAGGAAGTTTCTCGGCTGCGTCTACCGCGACCAAGTTCACAATGGGGTCGAGCATCGGTTTGAAAGGATTTACTACGGGTAACGCGCTCCACGACGCATACATTGTCGAATCGAGCCGGCGCTACGGCATCGATCCGCTTCTGATCTATTCCCAGATGCATCAGGAATCGTCGTTCAAGATCAACGCGCGTTCGCACAAAGGCGCAAGCGGGCTGATGCAGCTTATGCCCGCTACCGCGAGACGGTTCGGCGTCACCTCGATCTACGATCCGAAACAGAACATCGACGCCGGCGTGAAATACATGCGATGGCTCCTAGACACATTTCGCGGTGACATGGTCCTGGCACTCGCCGGATACAATGCCGGCGAAGGCGCGGTAATGAAATATGGATGGAATATCCCGCCGTATCGTGAAACGCAGGAATACGTCCGACGAATAACGTCACGCTACAACCAGATCTCGGACGGCCGTATCGTACGGTCCGCCCGGCCGATCAACACGCAGGACGTCGCAAAGCTCGCTCAAAAAGAATCGAAACCCCTCAGCATCTACGAGCCCGGCGCCTTGACCGTCCGCCTCCCTGACGGCCAGATGATGCTGGTGAACCAGTAGCCCTTGGACCACAGGCGGCTCGCCTGTACGAGAGGAACGCAGGTATCCTGCCTGCAAAAGCGAAAGGAAATTGCAGAACCCGAGCAACGTATTAAAAGAGTAAAAGTGGAAAGGTGAAAAAGCGGCGTATCGGACCGCAGCTTTTTCACCTTTTCACTTTTTGACGTTTCGACTTTGCTAGCCGTTACTTCGTTCGGGTTTCTGTAAATTTGCCGCAATGGTGGTGATGTTTCCGATGGCGTTTGAAGCGGACGGCGGGAGGCTCGGGGACTCGCGGTGCGGCGACTTAAATAACTTCGGGTTGCATGAACGGAGCGCCGACGACGCCGATCCCCGCGGTAATGAGGCTTACGGCCCAGACCGTCGAGATGCCGAGAATAAAAGTCAAAACTGCGATCAGAATTCGATTGTAGTTGAACATCCTTTCGGTTTAGATGTTTGAACATCGAAAAGGTTCACCCGCACGCGCAGCTGTACTCAATTCGGTCGTTTTCAATGTATTCCGTTGGACGAACCCGATTGCCAAAAGACGGTTTAGTAGTTATGTGGCCCGGATCTGAAAAGTCGCGGGCCATCAAAATCTATCATCAAGGGGAGATTAATCATGGCAAATAATCAAGGAAATCAAGGCGACCAGGGCTCGAAACAGGGCCAGGGCGGACAACAGGGCGGCGGCCAAAGCGGACAGCAGGGCGGCGGCGGACAGCAGGACCGCGGCGGAATGCAGAGCCCGGGACGCGAAGGCACGCAAGGCGGATCGCAGGGTCAGGGCGGATCGTCCGGACAGGGCGGCAAAGGCGGTCAGGGCGGATCGCAAGGCGAGGGCGGGTCGTCCGGCGGCGGCAGCAATCCGTAGACCTTCGAGCCTTTTTGAAAATGGAAGAACTCCACCGCACGGTGGAGTTTTTTTTGCGCCCGATCCGCGAGCGTAAAGCAGCGGCCTACGCTATTATTGCTAGCGAGACAAGATTATGTTTTGTAAAAAATGCGGGCGAGAAAACGACGACGATGCGGCCTTTTGCCAGAAATGCGGCAATGCGTTTTCGCAGGATATCGAAGCAAGAACTGCACAGTCTTTGATCTCCGCCAAGCAGATCTTTTCGATCACGCCGACGACAAAATTCGTCATGGCAGGATATGCGGCAGCAATTTTGGCTGCGTTGCTCGTCATCCTCATCGCGTCGGTGGTTTTCCCGATCGTGTCGTATCTTTTCCTCGTTCCGGCTGCACTGCTGCTGCTTTTGATCCCGCTCTATTTCCATCTGAGACAGAAATTGATCCGCTACACGCTGACCGATACCAGCATTGAGATCGATCGCGGGCTGATCTCGCGGACGACGCAGAACATTCCGCTGCGGCGTGTGCAGGACGTCACGGTGACAACGACCGTTTTTCAGCGGTTGCTAGGGTACGGCGACATAATAATGGACAATGCCAGCGAGGACGGTGGGAAGATCGTACTCGATAACGTGGATTCTCCGGCCAGGCATGCGGAGCTGATCCTTGAGCAGATGCGAAAGATCGACAGTTAGATTATGGGTGTAATTTTTGTGACCGGCGGTGCCGGATTTATTGGTTCGGCGTTCGTTCGGCTGGTGCTCGACGAGCGTTCCGGCATTGAGATAGTCGACCTCGACGCGCTTACGTATGCGGGAAATTTGGAGAATCTCGCAGGCGTGGACGGGTCTCGCCATACTTTCATCAAAGGAGACATCTGTGACCGCGATACGGTGATGGGTGCCGTGCCCGAAGAGGCGGACGCGATATTCAATTTCGCTGCAGAGTCTCACGTGGACCGCAGCATCTATTCGGCGGATGAATTCCTGCGAACGAACATCCTCGGGACCCAAGTGTTGCTCGATGCCGCGCGTGCGAAGAAAGTAAAGCGTTTTGTGCAAGTTTCCACGGACGAGGTAATGGGCAGTTTGCCCGATGATTCGGACGAATATTTCACTGAAGATTCAGCCCTTAAGCCGAATTCGCCTTACGCTGCGTCGAAGGCGGCTGCGGAATTTTGTGTACGCGCGGCACGCAAAACGCACGGCCTTGATACCGTCGTTACGCGCTGCGGGAACAATTACGGACCGCGGCAGTTTCCCGAAAAACTCATTCCACTGATGATCGCGAATGCGGCTTCCGACGAGCCCTTGCCAGTCTACGGCGATGGTATGAACGTGCGCGACTGGATATACGTCGACGATCATTGCCGCGGCATTTGGCTGGCATACGAGCGAGGGCGGTCCGGTGAGATATACAATATCGGCGCACGGAACGAGATGCACAACATTGACGTCGTCCGCGCCATTTTGGACGCTCTAAACAAACCGCACAGCCTGGTCAAGTTCATAGAAGACCGGCCCGGGCACGACCGCCGGTATGCCATCGACCCGACAAGATCAGAGACGGAATTGGGCTGGAATCCGAAGGTCAAGTGGGAGGACGGGCTGACCGCGACGATACGGTGGTATCAAGAGAACCAGGCATGGGTGGAACATGTCCGCACCGGCGAGTACCGGGAGTATTACAAGGGAATGTACGATGCCCGTCTCGCAGCCTCCGAACCACGGTCCTAAATTATTCAGGCGCCTAAATGAGAGTTCTGATCACTGGAGCGAACGGCATGGTCGCGCGGGCCGCGATAGGCCATTGCACGGCATTAAGCGACGAAGTGATCGCAGTTTCTCACGGCGAACTTGATGTTTCTCAACGCGAAAAAGTATTTAAAACGATCGAAGGTACCGCGCCGGAAGCTGTCCTGAATTGCGCGGCTTTTACGGACGTCGACGGTGCCGAAACGAACGAAGATGCAGCGTATGCGGCCAACGCCGCAGGGCCGGAAAACCTTGCTGCCGCGTGCAAAGAGTTCGGCGCGACGCTTGTCACGATCTCGACCGATTATGTTTTCGATGGCACCAAGGATGGTTTTTATACTCAGGACGATCAGCCGAACCCGCAAAGCGCTTATGCACGGTCGAAATACGAAGGCGAACTCCGAAGCGCGGCGGCGAACCCGCAGTCGATCATCGTCCGGTCCGGTTGGATCTTCGGTCACGGCGGAACGAATTTTTTGAGCGTCGTGCCGGATCTCGCCGCGAAAGGAAAACGCTTTAAAGCTATCGCAGACTCGTTCGGAACCCCGACCTTTGCGGACGACCTCGCGGTCCGTCTTCGCCAATTGGCCGTGGCAAGAGCCGCCGGGATATTCCATGCGACGAACTCGGGCGACGGGACAACCTATTACCAATTCGCGGTGACAGCGGCCGAGGCATTGGGTGCCGGCTCGCGAATGATCGAACGCGTGTCGAATACCGAATTGAAAAGGCCCGCAGCGCGTCCAAGGAATTCGCGTTTAAAGTGTATCCGCTCAAACGAAGTCGGCCTCGCGCCGCTTCGCGATTGGATCGAGGCATTGAACGCGTTTCTAAATGAAAAGGGCGGCAAATAGCCGCCCGAAATGTTAAAGCTATGCCCTCGCAATTTAAACCACGCGGTCGCCGTTCGAATGGCCGTTCGTTTCCATCATCGGCGTCGAAGTGTCTTCAGCGCCCTTGCGGTAATAATCGTAGTAACCCGCTCCGTAATATTCGTATTCGATCGAGCCGGACTTGATACCGTTGAGCACAACTCCATAAATACGAGCGCCAAGATTACTCAAACGGGTCTTGAACCGCCGCATCAGGTGGACCGAGCTCTTGCCCGCCATCGCGACGAGCACAACACCGTCGACCAGCGTCGAAAGGATCGCCGCGTCTGTGAACGAGATCGCGGGCGGCGAGTCGATGATAACGTGCTTGTATTTCCCGCGGAGGAACTGCAGCAGATTCTTCATCTCGTTCGAGCTTAGCAGCTCGGCCGGATTCGGTGGGATCGGCCCGCTAGTGATCACCTTCAGCCTCGGCAACTCGCGAGAGGTCTTGATGAGGTTCTCAGTATTTCGTTCCCCCGAAAGATAATTCGTAAGGCCCTGGGTATTTTCCAGGTCGAAGTAGCTGTGAACGCGGGGGCGCCGCAGGTCGCAGTCCACGATCACGACATCCGCATCCGACTGGGCCAAAGTGATCGCAGTATTGATCGCCGTCGTCGTCTTACCCTCCGAGGGCTGCGACGAGGTAACCAAGATCGTCTGCGGCGGTTTGCCTGCAGATGAGAACAATAAGGACGTACGCAAGTGGCGATACGCCTCAGCCATTGGCGAATTCCGTTCCTCCAATGTGATCAACGCAGCGGACGGAGACGCTCCGTTCTCAGCGCCGGCCGCCAAAAGCCTTCGGCGGTCCGCGATCCCGTGATGCGGGATGAGAGCCAGCGTCGGCAATGCGAGGTGCCGGCCGATGTCTTCCGACGATTTTACGGAATCGTCGAGGTAATCCATCAGAAATGCCAGGCCGATCCCGGCAGCCAGTGAAAACAAAAACGCTACAAAGATATTCCTGCTTCGTTGCGGGCCGATCGGCCCTGAAGGCTCGACGGCATTCGCGGCGATCTTGATATTCTCGGGTGCATCGTTGGCCTTCGAAAGCTCTTGCTCCTTTTGGCGCTGGGTGTATGTGTCGAGCAGGTTTCGGCTACCCTCGATCTCGCGTTTAAGGGTCGTCATTTTCGTCTGCGCCTGTCCCTGGACGTTAGCCAGGGCCGCTTCGTGTTCGTAAGCGGCCTGTGCCTGGGCTTCCTGCTTCCGAACCGCGTCTAACTGTGCCCGCAATGAGACAAGTGCCCCGCCCACGGCTTCCTTCTCGATCTTCTGCTGATCGCTTTCGATGATCTTTGAAACTTCCTTTTCGGTTTTTTCCTTGGTTTCTTTTAACGATGCGATCTTTGCATCCTTTTCGCGAACCGCCGGGTATATTGGCTGGTATTTCACGAGAAGTTCGCTCTTCTCGACCTCCGTTTGCTGGATCTGCTTTTCGATATCACGGATCTGGTCCTGAAGCTTCGCCTTTCGTTCCGTGTTAAGGCGGATCGTGTCCTGGTAGATCTTGTTTTCGTACAGATCGGGAAGGTTCGTCGCCTCGCCGCGATTGTTCGCCGCAACCGCCGCGTTGTATCTGGCCTCGAGTTGGCGGCGCGTTTCCATCGCCTT
>JAICPV010000274.1 GCA_025929655.1 Pyrinomonadaceae bacterium | reverse complement strand
TAAAACCCGTTCGAGAGTGCGCCGTTCCCGGCGGCGACGACCGACGTCATCATCCCGTGCCAGCTCGCGACGTCCGGTTTGAAGAGCGTTTCAAGCTGCCCGTCGCTCTCGAGCATGTTCTTGTAGGCGAGGATCCGGTTGTTCGGCGTCGTGAGATCGACATGCGGATAAAACCCCGAGTCCAAAAAGGCGATCGTGACACCGCGTCCCGTAAACCTCGGATCCGCATCGAGCCGCAGCGGAGTGGAAAGAACGTGTGAGCCGTCCTTTTGCACGGCGGCGTCTTTTTCAATCTGGTCCTTTGCGCTTTCGAATAGCCGTGCACATCGGGCACAAACCGCTACCAGTTGGCCATTTTGCGGAGAATTCGCGGCGATCAGCGCTCGTAACTCTTCATCAAAAGTGCTGATCGAAACTAACTCGTCCCACGCTTCGCGGGAACAAACCGGACAGATCGTTCCTGACGCGTTTGTGTTCGAATTGTTTTCCTGGGTTGAGAGCGTGGGCTGCGCGGTCATTTATGCGGTTTAAGTTTTCCACAACGGAAAGCTAAAATCAATTTGGTTCGGAGCGGCGACACTCCTGTCGCCACGGACGACAGTTCGTCGTCCGAAAAAGGGTCAATCGATCAAGGCGGTTTCGCCCTCCGGGCTCATGGCGACAAGAGTGTCGCCGCTCCCTTATGAAAAGAAAAACCATCGGCCTCGCACTTTCCGGCGGAGGCGCACGCGGGTTCGCCCATGTGGGCGTTTTGAAAGCGCTCGGGGAGGCAGATGTTGCGATCGATTTCGTCGCAGGAACTTCCGCCGGTGCCTTTGTGGGCGGCGCGTTCGCTGCGGGGATGACGCCCGACCAGATAATGGCAGCCGGAAAGGGATTCAATTGGTTCCGCATAGCCGGGCTGTCCTATTCGCCGCGCGGTTTGCTCTCAAACGCCAAGATACGTGATTTCTTTTCACAGCATTATCCGAATGGAAAGTTTGAGGGATTGAAGCTGCCGTTCGCCGCAGTTGCGTGCGATCTCGGGTCAGGTGACGAAGTGATACTCAGCGGCGAGGGCGATATCGTGACCGCGATCCGCGCAAGCTGCGCGATCCCCGGTGTGTTCGCGCCGGTCGATGACGGCGATGGCCGGCTACTGATCGATGGAGGCGTCGTTTCGCCCGTACCCATCAATGCGATCAGACAATTCGAACCGGATATTGTTATCGCTGTCGACCTGATGGCTTGCGGAGCGACATTCTGGGGAAGGCCGCGGACGCTGTTGGGTACTTTGTTTCAATCGGCGATGCTTCTGCTTCGAAGCGCTTCGCGAAACCAGCATTACGCCGCCGACGTCGTGATCCAGCCGGAGATCGCGCACATCCGGCCTGATCAGATGAGCAAACGCGAGGAATTATTCGAGTTAGGTAGATCCGCCGCTGAAAAAAAGATCGCTGAGATCAAGCGGCTAATGAACGCAGCGGTCCCGGATTAAAGCAGAATTCAATTTAGCCGCTCGGCGATATGATCTTCACCGCTGTAGCGCATATTCACGGACGTTGCCTTTCCATCGGGTCCGATCGCAAAGATCGCCCGGCCGTCCGCAAGAGGAAAGTAAAATTCCGTCACGCCGATCGGTATCAGCCCTGCCGTATACCGCCCTTCCAGCGACGCAGTTAGATAGTCTGGTTCGTTTTTTATGGTGAGGACAGCCCCGTCCTTCATCTTGTACTTCCCTTCAAGTTTTGCTGCCTGCTCCGTTGTAAGAGCGATGACCTTTCCCTGGACCGGCATATCGAACGGCTTTTCCAATACGATCGCTGCAAGATCGCGCGTGATGCTGTTTAGCCGCGCCCGATCGATATTGGCGAACATTATTATCGTGATCTTATCATCGATATATTTATCGATGTTCGACAAATAGCCGGGAAGCGCGCCGTTGTGACGCACGCGGTTTCGGTCGAATCCTTTTCCGACAAACCACCCGAACCCATAACCGCCGATTCCGGCGGTAAATGCTTCCTCAACGACTTTACGAGAGATGAATCCGCTACCATCCATCGCCATGCTCCAGAGGTAAAGATCGTCGACCGCGGCATAAAGCGAACCGTCGCCGTGCGGCCGAGAGGTGGGAAGAAGCGGAGTCGGTTTGAGGTGGCCCTCAGTCAGCGACACGCCGCGAAGCGTTTTTTCCCAGCCCAGGTCGCGGAACGTATATCCAACCGCTAAATCCTCCTTACCAACAAAGCCAGCCGTTTTCATGCCAGCGGGTTTGAGTAGATTTTTCTCTACAAACGATTCAAATGCCTCCCCGGCCGCCTTTTGAACCACATAACTAAGAACGATATATCCCGTGTTGCTGTATTCGAACTTTTCGCCCGGCTTAAAATTCAAAGGAAGCTTTTTGGCATTTTCGACTATTCGCGCCGACGAATTTGGTTCTGCCATGAACACCAGGTACTTTTCCGATCCCAATCCGAGATGTGATTCGTAATCGGGACTTCCCGAGCTGTTTCGCATCAGGTGGATAATCTGGACCGGCTGCCACGCGGCGGGACAGTCATGAATATAAGTGCATATAGTATCTTCGAGCCGAAGCCTCCCGCGGTCGCGAAGAATGAGTGCGGCCATGGACGTGAACATCTTCGTGATCGAGGCGATCGGCTGCCTTGTTTCAGGTGTATACGGGATTCGTTTTTCGACATCCGCATACCCATAACCCTTTCGTAGGATCGTCCTGCCGTTTTTAACCATGAGCACGGCACCGCTAAAGCCGCCCATTTCCGCGCGTTTGGTGAGATATCGGTCGGCCGATTCCCCGATCTGTGCCGACATGACGCCCGTCAGGCAAACGATAAGCAGAAAAGTCGGAATGAGACGTTTGGTCATAGGCATCGGTTTCCCCTGAGATTCTGACCGTTTTTAGATTATGGTCAGAACTGTACAATTTATGACGAGGGAAACCTTTGGCAGGTTACAAATAAGAAAGTGGGTTACAAGAAAAACCGAGAAAAGGTCTGCCGCGTGTCGCGAGACGCGACCGAGCGCTTCTTATTTTTTCGCGTGGGCTGGAGATTGCGGGGCTTTTCCGCCTCGGTGCTCGACGCCTTAATCTCAAACTCCAGGTTCCGCACCTTCTTGCCGGAAATAAAGATCTCGGCACGGTATTTCCCCGCGACCCAAAGCCCGTGCGGACGGCCTTTAAAGTTGACGCGGTCTTCATTCGATTTAGTTGTATAGCTCGTCGTAACGACCTTTTCTCCCTGGTCCACCCCACGCACGTTCACGGCGATAAGGTCCATCCTTACGGAAACAACGCCTGGCGAGACAAGTCGCACAACGCAAAAGATCGGCACATCGGTAACAAGGAAGTTTTCGGCAGCATTACCGGCTTTTCCGTCGATGTCCGCCTTTGCAAGGAATATCTCGGCGATTATCGGCTCTATGGCCGGGGCAGGTTCCTGAGCCGCGGCAGTACCGAAAAGAAATAACGTGAGGAAAGAGATGGTAAAAAGCTTCATAACCGCCTCGGCCTTTAAAATGAATCGTGCCGGTAGTTTGAATTAGCTATGTGCTATTTAGTTGCATTTCTGCGGCAACTTTAAATCTTCAAGGCGCTTGAAAAGGTTGCCTGGCGTTCATGGCTTTTCTACAATCGTTGTGCCGATGCCGTCAAAAAAATTCACCCTCGTTCTCATTAAGCCTTCACATTACGATGATGACGGTTACGTTATCCAATGGTTTCGCTCAGCGATTCCATCGAATTCGCTTGCCTGCCTTTACGGGCTGGCGCTCGAATGTGCCGAAAAGAAAGTTCTCGGGCCGGAAACCGAATTGGAAATACACGCGTTCGACGAGACGAATAGCGTGATCCGCCCGAAAAGGATCGTCGACATGATAAAACGCTCGGACGACGGTATGGTAATGCTCGTCGGTGTACAGTCGAACCAATTCCCGCGCGCTTTGGACATTGCCAAGCCGCTCCGCGAGCGCGGCATCAAAGTCGCCGTCGGCGGCTTTCATGTTTCGGGCACGATGTCGATGCTGGAAGAACGGGACCCGTACGTCCAGGAGGCGCTGGACATGGGTGTGTCGCTTTTCGCCGGCGAGGCTGAAGGCCGGCTTGGACAAGTCCTGCTCGACGCGGCGATGAACGATCTGCAGCCGGTTTATAACTTCATGGACGACTTGCCGAACATCGAAGGCGTGGCCACACCACTGCTCCCGGCGGAGCGTGTACATCTCACTGCCGGCGCGACCACCAGCTTCGACGCCGGCCGCGGGTGTCCGTTC
>JAICPV010000306.1 GCA_025929655.1 Pyrinomonadaceae bacterium | reverse complement strand
TGTCACCTGCCTGCGGAACACCCTGCAGCCCTAATATCTCGACAGGGGTAGCCGGCCCGGCCTCGGTGATCGCTTCTCCGCGGTCGGAAAACATCGCGCGAACCTTTCCCGAAAACTGGCCCACGATGAAAGGATCGCCGACGTGCATCGTTCCCTGTTGAACCAGTGCGGTCGCCACCGCGCCGCGCCCCTTATCGAGCTTCGCCTCCAGCACGACGCCCGAAGCACGTCTTGTAGGGCTTGCTTTCAGATCGAGAATATCCGCCTGCAACAAAACTGTTTCCAGCAAAGTATCCAGATTCTCATGGTTCTTCGCCGAAACCGGGACCATCTCGATATCGCCGCCCCAATCGACCGGCTGCAGGCCGAGTCCGGCAAGGCCCTGCTTTACCTTGTCCGGGTTTGCATCGGGTTTATCGATCTTGTTTATCGCGACGATCATCGGAACGCCGGCAGCCTTCGAGTGTTCGACAGCCTCCACGGTCTGCGGCATAACGCCGTCATCCGCAGCTACCACGAGGATCACAACGTCGGTTGCCTTTGCGCCGCGCGCACGCATCATCGTAAACGCTTCGTGTCCGGGGGTGTCGAGGAAAACGACTCGACGCTGTTCGTCCGGATTCTCAGGATTGGGAACCTGGACGCTGTAAGCTCCAATATGCTGCGTGATCCCGCCAGCCTCGCCTTCCGCGACATTCGCAGAACGAATTGCATCGAGCAGCGACGTTTTTCCATGATCGACGTGGCCCATTACGGTCACAACAGGCGCTCGCGTGAGCTCTACATCATCGGCATCCGCCGCGATCAGCTCCTCGAATTCCTGTTCGATCACCATTTCTTCGAACGGGACAAAACTCACGTCGTAACCGAAATCCATTCCGAGTTCGACCGCCATTTTTTCGCCGATAGGTTGGTTAAGCGTGGCGAATACGCCTTTCTTGATCAGAAGCTGCACGATGTCGCGCGGGGTGATCCCCAAAGCTTCGGCGAACTCTCGAACAGTAGCGCCTTCGGTCAGACGAATGGTTTTGAATTCGCCATCGCGTTGCCCGCCGACCTGGTCCATGATCCGTTCTTCGATCGTGCGCAGACGCGGCGCGTCCTGATCGCGCTCGGCGAAGCGGCCTGCTTTGTCGTCCGGCCGGCCTTTGCGCCCACCGGAACGGCCCGGGCGCCGGCGATTGTCCGCCGGTGGTGTATATGTGAGCTGTGGAGCGGCGGTTTCTCCGGGTGTGCCGCGGAACTGGGGCCGCCCAAAACGATCGGTTGCGGTCTGGCTGAGTTTGCCTGTTTTGGTGGGCGCTTCGCTAACGACACGCTCACCGGGCTTGACTCCCTTCTCGAGCGCGTCTTTCGTCAACGTTAACTTTTTGATCTGTGTTCCTGTGGGAGTAACAACGGCGGGCGTCGTCGGAACCGCTTCTACGTCTCCATTTGTACCAGTATCAGCAACTGCGGCAGCAGCTTCGGGGACCTCGTCGATCGTTTCGGGTTCCGATGGAACCTCGGCCGCTGCGACCGGTTCTATTTCCGGCTTCCGGACCTTTAGGACTTTTGTAACAGTTTTCGGCAGTTCGACGACGTTTTCCTGCGGGACCTCTTGCGGCGTTTCAGGTTCCGGTTCCGGTACGACCGGTGTTTCCTGCTCAGGCTCTTCGACCGGTTCTTCGGCTGCCGCGGCTTTCTTTGTCGCTTTGATGACCTTTACGGTCCGTTTCGGCGCAACCTCGGCCTTCGGCACGTACCGCTGACGGATCTTGTCGGCGAGTTCCGCGGTAACCGAATTGGAGGGCACACTGATATCCGCGCCTTCCCGTCGAAGGTCCTCCATTATGCGTTTCGTGTCTTGCTTAACTTCCTTTGCAAGATCGTATACGCGGATTTTCTTACCGATTGCCATATGTTCGCACTTTCAAATTCCGTTCAAGCGGTCAAAACGTTCCAAGTTATGCCGCTGTTTCTTCCGTCGACGGCTCAGTGAAATCGTCTTGTTCGCCGGCGCCTGCATCATCTGACGTCGATGCTATCGGAGACTCAGCGGATTCCTCTTGTCCGTCCGCACCGGCGTCATCGGAAATCAACGCAACGGTTTCCGCTTCATTAGCATCCGCCGGCCCACCATCTTCTTCCGCTCCGTCACCATTCGCCGGTCCCTGTTCCGCAGTCACCGCTTCTGCCGGCGGGACCATTTCTTCTTTGCCGGACGTCTCGGTCAAAGGCGCGGCCGACGAAACTTCGGCATCCCCCGATCCGTTTTCGTCTTCCTTGGCCGCGACGATCGCGCGCGCCGACGACAAAATAGTTTCGGCCTCGTCCATACTCACGTTCAGGAATTCGCTCAAGTCATCGACCGACGCTGCCGCCAGTTTCTCGATGTCTTCAATTCCGTGTTCGGCCAGCATATCGGCCTGGCTCGGTGTCACGCCTTCGAGTTCCGTGATCGGCACGGCCTCGCCGGAAGCGATCATTCGGCCCATCTGCTGGGCGATCTCCTTCTTCAGAACTTCCTCGCTGACGATCTTGATGTCCCAGCCCACGAGACGCGTCGCGAGACGAACATTCTGCCCCTTTTTACCGATCGCGAGGCTGAGCTGGTCCTCGCCGACGATAACCGTCATTCCCCGATTCTCAATGTCCGTAATACGGACCTGCGAGACCTTCGCCGGGGACAAAGCATTGGCGGCGAACACCGACGGCTCGTCCGACCATTCGATTATGTCGATCTTTTCTCCGCGGAGTTCCTTGATTATCGACTGAACTCGCGAGCCTTTCATACCGACGCATGCGCCCACCGGATCAACGTCCTTTTCGTTTGAAGATACAGCGATCTTCGCGCGGTCCCCGGGTTCCCTCACCGCCGATTTTATCACCACGGTTTCGTCGTAGATCTCCGGCACTTCCATCTCGAACAGACGTTTGATCAGTTCAGGTGAACCGCGTGAAACAGTTATCTGCTGGCCCTTCTGTTCCTTTGAAACGTCGGTTATGACCACGCGGATGCGTTCGCCCTGATTCCACATCTCGCCCCGGGACTGTTCTTTACGCGGCAAGATGGCCTCGAGATTGTTGCCAAGATCCACTATGATGTCGCCCCGCTCGAAACGCTTGATCATCCCATTGATCAGCTCTCCCTTTCGGTCGATGTACTCGTCGTAAACTTTTTCACGAATGGCCTCGCGCACCTTCTGGACAAGGATCTGTTTCGCGGTCTGTGCCGCGATCCGGCCCATTTCTTCACGGGGAAGCGGAATCTGCAACATGTCGCCGATCTCCACCTCGTCGCCCGCAAGCTCCTGCGCTTCTTCCAGAGAAAGCTCCGCCGAAGGATTCTCAACCTCCTGGACAACAGTCTTCTGCACCGAAACTTCCACATCGCCTTCTTCGGAATTCCAGTCAACCTGAATGCTGTCCCCGGTCTTGTCCTGATTCTTGAACTGCTTGCGAGCGGCCGCTTTGACGGCGTCCTTCATGGCCTCGATGACCATGTCCCGATCCAGGCCCTGCTCATTGCAAAGTGCTTCAATGCTCTGTCCTATCGTTGATGTCATAACCACAAGTTCAAACCTTGATTAACGCTTTCGAAATTCTTCGTTGAGATCGATCTTCAGATTCGCCTTCGAAACAGTAGAAAATGGAATTTTCATTTCCTCGTCATTGCGAACGAGCAGCGTGATACTATCTCCGTCCACCTCTTTGATCCGTCCGACTGTCGTCTTGGATCCGCCAGCGTCGTCCGCTGCTTTGATCTTCGCGAGCTTACCGGCGAAACGCCGAAAGTCATCGATCGTCAGGAGATCCCGTTCGAGCCCGGGTGAAGAGACCTCGAGGACGTATTTCGACGGGATCAGATCTTCCGCTTCCATTCTCGCGTCGATCTCGCGGGACACATCGGCGCAGTGCTCTACGGTCAGGCCATCCGCTTTGTCGATAAAAACCCGGACCAAAGGGCTTCTTTTAGTCC
>JAICPV010000055.1 GCA_025929655.1 Pyrinomonadaceae bacterium | reverse complement strand
GGGAGGGCTAAACTAATAACGTACTTCTTTAGCCCTCCCTTACGGTCGGGCTTCTGCGGCATCAGGACAATCTGATCCTTGGATCTAAACGACGGTACACCAGGTCTGTTAAAGAATTCGCCAAAATGTACGTCACACTGATAACGAGCACGCAGCCCTGGACGAGGCGGTAATCGCGCTTGGCTATCCCGTCTTCCAAAAGCAATAGCCCGAGGCCTTGCCAGCTAAAGATCTTTTCGGTGATGATCGCGCCCGCGAGTAAAACGCCGAGCTGCAGGCCGAGGATCGTGACGACCGGGATCAACCCGTTTTTCAGAACGTGCTTGTATACGACAGTTCGCTCGGATAAACCTTTCGCACGGGCGGTGCGGACATAATCTTCGCCTAACTCTTCGATCACGCTCGAACGCACCATACGCGTAAGAATCGCCGAAAGCGCGGCACCCAGCGTCACCGCCGGCATGATGATGTCTTCCGGGTAAAGGCTGCCCCCGGGCCGCAGCCAGCCGAGCTGGATCGCGAAAATGTAAACGAGAAACGGACCAACGACGAAGGTCGGCAAGGAAATTCCAAGCAGGGCGACGAATGAAGCGACGTTGTCCGCGATCCCGTTCTTGTTTCGGCCCGCGAGAACGCCGAGCGGCAGCGCGATGCCGATCGCGACCAGCATCGATGCCAACGCAAGCTGGATCGTCGCCGGATACCGCTCCAGGATCATATCCAGTACGGGCCGGTCGGTGCGGAACGAGCGGCCTAGGTCGCCCTGCAGGAGTCCGCCGAAATATTCTACGTAACGGTTGTTCAAACCGTTCCAGTTGAACCCGGTCTCAGACGAATAAGTAAAGAAAAATGCCGGGCGGTCGAGGCCGTGTTTAGAGTTGAAATTGGCGATCTGCTCTGCTGTCGCGGTTTCGCCGAGGATCGTCGTTGCCGGCGAACCCGGAACCAATTCGATCAAGAGCGTCACCAGCGAAACGACCGTCCATACCACCAGGAACATCAACGCCGCCCGCCTGGCGAAATTTAGAAGCTTGTATTTCATTCAGCCGGAACCATTTTCGCCCGATTGCAGAGGCGTGGCAAATACAGATGCGAATGCGGGACAAGCGACGCGGCGGCTATTTTATACCGATATGGATCGCAGCGATACCGCCGGTGAGATCTTCGAACCCAACCGATCCGAAACCGATCTCCTTCATCATTTCCGCGAGCTTTTTCTGATCGGGGAATTTAGAGACAGAGTCAGGAAGATACTCGTACGCGCCTCGTGAACCGCTTACGGCACCGCCGATCCTCGGAAGAACCCTGGAAAAGTAAAAATTGAAGATCGACCGAAATCCCGGAACGACCGGCGAAGAGAATTCCAGAACCGCAAGCTTCCCCCCGGGCTTTAGAATGCGAAAAAACTCTGCAAGCCCGTCCGAAAAATTGGACAGGTTGCGCAGGCCGAAGGCGATCGTCACGGCGTCGAAGAAATCGTCCGCAAAACCGAGAACCATCGCGTCGCCTTCGACGAACGGGATCGTTGCGGCCTTTTCGGCTGCGATCGCGAGCATCGGGCGGCAAAAATCGGTCCCGATGATCCTTGCGTTGGCGTCGTGCTGAAGCTCGATCGATAGGTCGCCGGTGCCGCACGCGACATCGAGTACGATCGCATTGGGGTCGTCCAGGATATCGCTTAATTTGCTCCGAACGCGGCGGCGCCAGCGCTTGTCGATGTTGAGACTTAAAAGATGATTGAGCAGATCGTACCGAGGCGCGATCCCGGCAAACATCTCGCGGACCGCTGATGCGTGCTGCAACTCGCGCGTGGTTCGCTCCATCGTTTTTAATTGGAAGCTTTTTGTCCGAGCAAAACAACGCTGGCCACCGGCTGCAGCTTCAGTTTGTCTGCAAAAGCCTGTACATCCGCGAGCGAAACGGAATCGAATGAATTTTGGACCGCCTTCACGCCGGGTAATTTATACGTGTCGACGTCCAGCCAGCGTGTCGCAACGTCGTATTGGTTGAACTCGGCAGAAACGGCGTTCTTCGCTGCGGTAAATTCGGCATCCGTTATCTTCTCGTTCAGTGCGTTTACGACAACATCGTTTGTACCCGGCTTTGGGGGCTCGCTCGTTACGGCGGCCGTCATCCCGCCCGGGATTCGAGAGAATCCGATCACTATTGCACCGGGAAGAACATTGGAATGATTGCGGACCCAGACATTTGCCCGCTGCCCGTCAGCGGCTTTGGAGCGGAGCCGCTGCTCCAATATTTTTGTAAGCACCCGGGCTGAAGGGAAATCGCGGTCGCTTCTTGCAACACCGCGCACTGCGTACCGGATCTCGGCCGCGCCGTTTTCCGGAGATTCGAGAACCTGGCTTCCGGCCGCGGGAGTTTCAGGTTGACGAAACGTCGCAGGTATTTTCTTGTCGGACTTTAGCCAGGACCCGAAATACCTGCGCATTGCCCGGTAAGCGACGTCCGGCGGAAAGTTTCCCGTTATAACGATCGTCGCGTTATCCGCACCGAAAAGGCGGTCATACGCGAAACGCAGATCGGCAAAATCGATTCTCCTTAGAGACTCGGTGCTTCCATATGCCGGACGCCCGTAGGGAAACGTCCCAAACAAACGCTTTTGGACGGCGACATCCGCCGCATAACCCGACGTCTTTTCTTCGCGGGCGATAAATGCGGCGACTCTCGCCTTCGCTGCGTCGGTTGATTGGCGGTCTATCAATGGACTCGAGACCGCGCCGGCGATCGTCTCGAGCATTGTCAGATACGATTCCGGCTTCGAGTCCGCGGCGATCTCGACGTAATCGTAATTGCAAACGATCCGAAGGCTACCGCCCAGGTCGTCGGAGAAGAATTCGCGCGATTCATTGGTCGCGAAGAGCGATTCCGCCAGAGCGCAAACAGCACCTTCCTTTTCCTGCTGATCGAACGCAGCACCGGAATGGATCCGCAGCTTGACGGCTACATTTCCTGCCGACGGCTGGCTCCACATCAGGACGCGAAGGCCGTTCAAAAGCTTTTCCTGACGCGGATTGGGCTGGCCGAAAGCGGGAACAAATGCCGAAATAACTATATATAAGCTCAAAACAGCGAGCTTTGTGAACGAAATTCTTGGTTGCATCGTATACAAAAGCGGCGAAAGAGAGATGTTATCGTGTTTAGTTGCTAAATTCCATTTCGGTGTTGTTCGGCGGCAATTTAGCAGCTGAATTTTTCGAGGACATTGTGCATCGAAAAAAAACACTATCGGGCATCGCCCGTGGTTGAAAAGGCATCTATTTCAGTTGAGTTAACACAAAGCAACGCTCTGTGGTGTTTCACAAATAGGGCTTAACATCCGTTGGAAACTGGTTATAATTATTGGGTATCAATTCTTTCGCCCGCGCGGAGCACGGGACATTTGAATCGAGAGGTCGAAAGAGATGGGAAAAGTTGTAAAGTATTGCAGTTCGTGTGACGAAGGCTTCGCCGAACGGTTTGGGTTCTGTCCTGTTTGCGGCGATACGCTTTCCGCATATGAGATGAATCCGGTCAACGAGAACGGCGCCGCTCCGGTCGAAGCTGCCCCGGTTGAAGCTGCCCCTGTTGAAATCGCGGCAGCGGAAACATTTTACGAGCCGGCCGCGCCCGAGGCGACGGTGCCCGCGTTTGAAGCGTCCGACGCCGTTGAAGAAGAAATTGAAGCTCCGGCCGAAGAAGAGACGGTGCCGCCTACGGTTTCGATTCCCGCTGCTGCTGCGACCACCATATTTGCTTCCCAACCGATGTATGCCGACGAGCCTCGTCCGATGACGGTAACCCCGGAAGCTCTCGATGGCGGATACTACATCACCGTTATCGAGGAAAAGAATTCGAAGCAGAGGAATATGCTGTTGCTAGGGTCAGCTGTCTTTTGCCTCACGGTGGCGCTGGTGGCGACTGTTTGGTCGATCTTCGACAAGGCATTGGACATCGGCGCGATCGACGACGGCCGTCTTTTCTCGGCTGTTATCGTCGATGACCCGATGATGACGGAAGAGGTCAAGCAGGAAGAAAAGAAGAAAGACGATGACGACGGCGGCGGCGGTGGGGGCGGCCGGGAAGAGCCGGATCCCGTGAATCAGGGCGACCTGGTCGATCAGACGCCGAATCCTCAAAGAGCGCCGAATGTGCACGTGCCGCGGCTCGATAACCCGCTTGAATTGCCACCTCCTTCGACGGAAGGCAACATGAAGTTCGCAAAGAATTTTGATCGGTGGGGCGATCCAAACTCGAAATTCCAGGGCCTTTCTAACGGTCCCGGCACCGGCGGCGGCATCGGCACAGGAGTTGGCACCGGCCAGGGCAGCGGCCGTGGAACGGGTACCGGCAGTGGTACGGGTTCCGGATACGGCAGCGGCAACGGCGATGGAAATGGAGACGGCGATGGTGAAGGCGGCGGAAGCAGGGGTGGCCCACCTCCGACTGTCAAAGCAGTGACTACTCCGCTTCAGATCATTTCGAAGCCGAAAGCTACATATACCGATGCGGCCCGTACGAACAACGTGCAGGGAAGCGTTCGTCTGAAGATCACGCTGCTCGCCTCGGGTGCGATCGGCAGCATCACGCCGGTCACACGTCTTCCGCACGGTTTGACGGAGCAGGCGATCGCGGCCGCTCGGCAGATCCGCTTTAAGCCGAAGATGATCAACGGCGTACCGCAATCGGTGGTCGTGACCTTTGATTACGGTTTCAACATTTATTGATCCCTCTCTAACCTAACGAAAAAAAGGCTGCGATTCGTCGCAGCCTTTTTAATTGTACGACAGGCTGTAGCCTGTCGATCCTGCAGGCTAACAGCCCGCATTACGTCAAATCATATCTTCGGTTGATTTTGAGCTTTCATTCAACTCGAAACGATCGCGGTCGCGTTTGCGGATCTTTTCGACCACCTCGAGCGGCTCATTGTCGGCGAAGTCGATTCCCATCGCGTGAGCATTCTCTTCGACGTCGGATTGATCGGGCGTTGGATTATGTCCAAAAACCGCTTCGGAACCCGAGGTATTGACCTCTTCCCACTGGGCGTCGATGTCGCCGCCCGAATCGCGCGGGCTTGACGAGTGATGGTCGTCCAGCCGCTCCAGGAGCTCGTTGGGCGCCTGAGGAACGCGGGCTATCTCGTCGTCGATCTCCGCCTGCATTTCCTCGTCAACGGGTTCTTCGTTCTCGTAAAATTCAAGCTGCCTGCCGTTCATAATTTGTGGCTCCTTTCTGGAAAAGGTACGGGATTTCGAAAGCATATCACGTACAGCAGCGGACAGAATTAAATAAAAACGACCGATTGCGAGCTCGGAATTTCGAACCGCTTCCGGCAGCGCATATTCCTGCACATCAACTGGTCGTCTATGCGTACCATGTAATCGCGCGATTTTTCGAAACGGGCACGGTCATGCTCGTTGAGATTTCGCGGCCCGTTCTTCTTCTTTGTCCGCTTCATCCAGCGAATGTCGTAGTCGTTTCGCTCGCGGCAAAACGGGCAAGCAAAGCTCGCTTTCTTGATCTCCTGCTTTTCGTCAAAGATATCGCGCTCATGCATATTTGAATATTTTACTACATTGCCGGGAGCGATTCGCCAAACTAGCGGAACGCAGCGGCTTGCAGTAAAGTGATTTGCTATGTCGGGATTCGATGAAGAAATGGGCAAGTCGATCGGGCGCGTGGTCGTCACGCTCGGAGACATTACCGAACAGGATGTTGATGCGATCGTCAATGCCGCGAATAAATCGCTCATGGGCGGCTCCGGCGTAGACGGAGCTATTCATTCCAAAGGCGGCGAGACAATACTCGAAGAATGTAAACGCATTCGTAAGGAAAACTATCCTGACGGATTGCCGACCGGTGAGGCCGTCATTACAACTGCCGGAGAATTGCCTGCAAAATTCGTTATCCACACAGTGGGCCCGATCTTCGGGCAGCACAACGGCGAGGAAGAAAGGCTCCTGGCTGCATGTTATCGAAATTCACTTTTGCTGGCCGCGAAACATGAGCTCAAGTCGGTCGCGTTTCCTGCAATCTCGACAGGCGTTTACGGCTATCCGAAAGCCGAAGCGGCAAAGATCGCATCGACCACTGTTCGAGAATTCATCCACGGCGGAACATCCGTAGAGGAAGTGCGATTAGTTTTCTTCGGCCAGGAAGATATGCTGGCATTTCTTAATAGTCATGCATTGTGAAACTTGAGCTCGGGCGGGGCACCCGCCCTTACAGTTAAGGTGCATTGTTTCAACTAAACACGTCGTGGGAACCGCTCTTTGTAAATAACTGCAGTCAGGAAGGCGGCCTGCCCCCACTTCTCCTTACTGATTGATAAGGCGAATAGCATCGTTTATATTCAATTTTTCGAACCAAAAATCCTCATCGCCTCAAAATGGACCAAACATTTCATTCTTACCAACCGCCCGGCATTAGTTTGCCCGAGCCGATCAAGGACCTTGAGCGCCTGTCGAAAAATTTCTACTGGTGCTGGCATCCTGAGGGCGTACAGCTTTTTCGCGATCTGGATTCGATGCTGTGGGACAGGGTCGAGCAGCACCCGCAGAAGATGCTCAGCGACACGAGCGAGCTGCTGCTCTGGCAGAACGCATCCGACCCGGATTATTTAAAGAAACTTCGGGCGTTCGCCGAGAAATTCGATGCTTACATTGCGGGAAAGCCGAAGATCTACGAACAGGTTTCCCCAGAGCGTCCGGCTGCATATTTTTGCGCGGAATACGGCGTACACACGTCGCTGCCGATCTATTCAGGCGGTTTGGGAATCCTCGCGGGAGACCACCTCAAATCTGCAAGCGACCTGAATCTGCCGCTGGTCGCGATCGGCCTGCTCTACCGCTACGGATATTTCCGCCAGGACATCTCGCACGACGGCTGGCAGGAAGAGCATTACACAAACATCTTCACTTACGGCCTCGCGATCGAACCTGTTATCGACGCGAATCGCGAACGCGTCACCGTGATGGTTCACATTCGCGGACGGGAAGTCTATGCACAGGCGTGGCTCGCCCAGATAGGACGGATCCCGCTTTATCTGCTCGACACAAATATCGGCCAGAATGCCGAGGTCGACCGCATGATCACCGGCCATCTCTACGGCGGCGACACGGAAACGCGGATCGTACAGGAAAAGGTGTTGGGTATCGGCGGCGTCCGTCTGTTAAGAAAGCTCGGCGTTGACCCATCGGTCTATCATTTGAATGAAGGCCACGCGGCGTTTTCGACGCTGGAGTTAGTGCACGAGTATCTTGAGGAAAATCCGGAACAGAGTTTTTCGGATGCCGTTGAGGCTGTTCGCCCGAAATGCGTTTTCACCACGCATACGCCGGTCGCGGCAGGCAACGACCAGTTTCCGCCGGACGATCTATTCGGATGCTTCAGCAAGGAATACATTGAATCGCTGAAACTGAGCGAAAATGAGTTCCTTGCCTTAGGCCGGGCCGATCTTTCAAACGATAAAGAGTATTTCGGAATGACGCCACTGGCGATCAGGATGTGCCGCACTTCGAATGGCGTCAGCGAAAAGCACGGCGAGGTTTCCCGCGGGCTTTGGCAAAAGATGTTTCCCGATCTTTCGGACGCTGGTGCCGTTCCAATTTCGCATATTACCAACGGCGTGCATCACCCGACATGGATAGCACCGTCGTTTCAGGCTTTGTTCGAAAAAAACATAGGAGACGAATGGCAGAAGATCGCACGCGATAAAGATCGGTGGCCTGAAGCGATTTGGAACCTGGCCGACGACGATATATGGAAAACTCACATTCTATTGAAAAACGTTCTAATAGCTTTCATTCGTGAACGAACAAGACGAAAAGACACAGGAACCATCGACACGATCAACGAACGCACCGATACACGCGATCTGTTTTCTCCCGAGGCGTTGACGATCGGATTCGCACGCCGGGTCGCTCAGTACAAACGCTGGAACCTGATCGTCTCCGATATGGACCGGCTTTTGAAGATGGTCAACGATAAAGAGCGGCCCGTTCAGTTCGTGTTCGCCGGCAAAGCTCACCCGCAGGACAACACGGCAAAGAAAATTCTGCAGGACCTGATGCGGATCAACCACGATTCGAGCTGGCAGGACCGTGCGGTCTTCATCGAGGATTACGACCAGGAAGTAGCACGGTATCTGGTGCAGGGCGTCGACGTTTGGATGAATTTGCCTCGCCGTCCGATGGAGGCAAGCGGTACGAGCGGGATGAAGGCCGCGATGAACGGCGTGCTCAATTTCTCGATCCTTGACGGATGGTGGATCGAGGGTTTCAACGGGGAGAACGGCTTTTGCATCGGCACCGACCACAACGAAGAGACCGATGAAGCCACAGATGCCGCCGACGCAGCATCGCTGTACGAAACCCTGGAAAACCAGATCATCCCGACGTTTTATAAAAAAGACGAGAGGGGCGTCCCTCACGACTGGGTCGCTATGATGAAGAACGCCATCGCCTCACTTACGCCCCAATTCACCAGCGACCGGATGGTTAACAATTACATCCGCGAGATCTACAATGCAGGCTGACCTTTCTTTTAACGCCGGAGCGATACGGCCGATCGAATGCGTCAGGGAAGCCTGGGCGTTGATCCGGAACGACTACTGGATGCTCTTTGCCATCTCGATCGTCGGCGGCATGATCGCGGGCGTGACGTTTTACGTCCTGTTGGGTGCGATGGTATGCGGGATCATGATCTGCTACCTGCGAAAGATCGACGGCGGCGAAGTGAAGTTCGACGACCTATGGCTCGGGATGAAATATCTCGCCCCGAGCATTCCGATAACGCTGCTATTTGTTATACCGATCGTCGTTTACATCGTCGCGGTTTTCTTCACAATGTATTCGCCGCTGATAACGCTTGCAGTGATGGGCGAGAATGTCGATCCGTCTATTCTGCTCGGTACGTTGGCGGTGGCTTTGGTTGTGGACATCGTGATCGCGATCGTGATGACCTGCCTGCATTCGCTGATCATTTTCGCATTCCCGCTTATGGTGGACCGCGGGCTGAATGCGATAGATGCGATAAAATTGAGTGCGAGGGCGGCATTGAAGAATGCCGGCGGGATCGGCGGGCTGATCGTCGTCCAATTCGGCCTGATCATCGTGGGCGAGCTGATGCTCTGCGTCGGAATTTACCTGATGATCCCGATTTTGACAGCCACGTCAATGGTTGCGTATCGTAAGGTCTTTCCGCGGCATCTAAGTTTTCGAAATGGCTAACTTTTTACCTCTTAAAACGAGCGAATCGCTCGAAGAACTGTTCAAACGTTCGGCCGAAAAGCCCGTCGTGATCTTCAAGCACAGCCGGCTTTGCGGCATTTCATCGCATGTGATGGAGATGGTCGACGGCGTCGGTCGAGACGTGCATTTGGTCGTCGTGCAGGACGACCGCGACATCTCAAACGAGATCGCCGACCGCACCGGCCGCGTTCACCAGTCGCCTCAGGTCTTCGTCATCCGCGACGGCAAACCGATCTACCACGCAACTCATTACGCGATCGATCCCGACGCGATCGAAAAGGCCTTAGACAGCGAATAACGAATAACTAACATT
>JAICPV010000399.1 GCA_025929655.1 Pyrinomonadaceae bacterium | reverse complement strand
TGCTCGTCCAGTGCGGCTTTCATGAAATCCGCCCAGATCGGCATTGCGGAGTCTGAACCCTTCATTCCAAGATCGTCGTTCTCGTCGAAACCGACGTAAACAACACAGACCAGGTCCGGCGTGAAGCCCGCAAACCAGCCGTCGCGCGAGGTTCCCGTTTTGCCGGCGAATCCGGCCTTTCCGTCGACGTTTCGAAATCCCCATCCCTGCGCCGCCGCGGCCGTGCCGCGATTTATCACGTCCTTCATTATGTCGTCCATTATGTAGGCGACGTCCGGGCGAATGACGTTCTTCTTATCCGGCTGCGGCATCACACGCGTGTAGCCGTCGCCGGTCGTGAGCTGCGTGATCGGCAGAGGGAGAACGCGGTCGCCGAGATTTGCGAACATGGTGTATGCGGTTGCGACCTGAAGCGGTGTCGCCTCGGCCGTTCCAAGGGCCATCGACGGATAGGCCTTCTCCACCTTCGGCATGCCGGCCTTCGCGGCAAGGTTCATCACCTTTCCGATATTCACCTGCATTCCAACGTCGACGGTGATCGTGTTCTTGCTCTTCACCAACGCGTCGCGGAGCGTGATGTCTTTGTTTGAAAAAGTGTCACCGTAATTGTTCGGCGCGTAGGTATCCGTTCCGAATGTGAAGATCTTCTTTTCGTCCTTCAAAGTCGTTGCTGCGGTAAAGACTCGAGACGATGCGTCGTACGCGGAATTGATCGCCGTCGCATAGACGAAGGGCTTGAAGACCGAACCCGGCTGACGCATCGCGGACGTCGCGCGGTTGAACTGATTCGTCAGGTAATCGCGTCCGCCGACCATCGCGACTATCTCGCCCGTTTTCGGACGCATCGCGACAAGCGCCGCGTTAAGTGTCCCCTTATTCTTTTTCTTAAAATATCCGTCTATTTTGTCGAGCCTTTTCGCTACCGTTTCGTAAGCGATCCTCTGCAGATCGGGGTCGATCGATGTGTAAACGCGCAGGTGCTGAAGCGCTTCCGGGTCGGATATGACCTCCGGCAATTGATCGACCACGTATTGCGTGAAATACGGCATTCCTTGCAGGTCCTTGCGGTTGGTTACCTGTTTCAGCTCGAGCTTCGCCGCGCGAGCCTGCTCGTATTGCTGGCCGCTGATCTCGCCGGTTTCGAGCATTGATTCGAGGACCTGGTTGCGCCGCTCCTGCACCTTCTCGGTATTTTTAAAAGGATTGTAGCGATTAGGGCTGCGGATGATCCCGGCGATGAAGGCGGCCTCGGGTAGATTCAATTGCGAAACGTCTTTTCCGAAGTAAACGCTCGAAGCCTCGCCGACACCGTATATGGCAACGCCGGTCTGCTGTCCGAGATAGATCTGGTTGGCGTAAAGAGTAAAGATCTCCTGTTTAGTAAGCCGTGTTTCGAGTATCACCGACATGAACGCTTCTTTCGCTTTTCGTTCATAGGTCGGATCGTTCGTAAGCAAGAGGTTTTTGACGAGTTGCTGTGTGATGGACGAGCCGCCCTGATTCGAAAGCGGCGTGTCCGTTTCGTCCTCGACGCGGCGCCACAGAGCGCGTGCGATCCCGCGAAAGTTTACGCCGAAGTGGTCGAAGAACGCCCGGTCTTCGGTGACCGTTATCGCTTTTACCAAGTGAGGCGGCAGGTCGTCGAAATTTACCGTCTTTCGTCGGCCGTCGCCCTCGGCCGCTATCGAACTCAAGATCCGCGGTTCGAGACGCGCTTTCGGCTCGTCGCGTTCGGTATCGAGATTGCGGATCTGCTTGATCGTATCGCCGTCCTTTTCAAAGATCACCGAAAGCGCATTGAACGCCTTTTTGCCGTCAATATTCGAGGTCGCGCCGGGTTCGATAAGCAATTCGCCGCTACGCATCGAAAATCGACTTCGCGAGGCGTCGGCACGGTTGTTCTTTTCGATGTAGCCGGCGGTTTTTAGATATTCGATCAGGCTGGTCGCGTTTATTTTTTCGCCCTTTCGGATTAGTTTGGGTGCTGTGTAAATGCCCGCAGACGGCGTGAACACCTCCGCGCTCAATAACCGCCGATCGATCTCGTCTGAGAAATAAAGCCAGAAGTACGTGAGGGTTAGAAATGCGAACAGAAGGATCGCGAGTCCCGCAATTAAAGTCCATTTATTGAAAACGCTTCTTAGAACCCTGCGAAATCGCGAACGGTGGGGTGCCTGATAGGCTTTTACGCGACGCGACTTCGCCCAGCCCCTCGGCGGCATTTTCGAGCGTGCGGTTCCTGTTCCGATCTGTTCTTGCATTTCAACGGCAGGTTGTTCAGGGGAAACGGTGAGGTTTGGATTTGCTGGTCTGCCTAGTAAAATTTTATCGGCTTTGTCCCATAGGTGTCTAGCAAATTCGTTCAATGAAAACTCTCGTCACAGGCGGCAGCGGCTATCTGGGAACCCATATTCGCCGTTACTTTGATGCCGAAGACCTTTCGCGCCGTTCGGGCCTGAATATTTTGGATTCGCACGACGTGCAGATGGTTGCGGACTATGATCTCGTGATCCATCTGGCAGCATCACTTGATAAGTCTCCCGAGGCTGCGGAAGAAGTGTTCCTGACAAATGTCGAAGGAACCATAAATGTTCTCAAAAACGTCAGAAAAAACGCCGCCTTTGTTTTCGCTTCAACAAAAGATGTCTACGGTCGATTCGCTGATAATTTTTCGGAGGTAACGGAGGAATGTCCAACTCTTTACTCAGGGCAATCGGCGTTAGAGTGGTCGAAGCTGATCGCGGAGCGGTATGTCGAGTATTACGCGCATCAAAATGCTTTTCGCGCGTGCGTTTTTAGAATGTCGAATGTTTACGCGCCGGCCACGGAAGGCAATACTCCAAATCTCGTAGGCTCGCTCGTCGACGCGATAAACAAGGGCGGGCCGATGCGTCTTCCCGGCGCGGGCCGACCGGTCCGGGATCATTTGCACGTCGACGATTTCGCCGTAGCATGTGAAGCGTTCGCGGATTCTGTTATCCGACACGGCCTATACAATCTCGGCGGCGGATCGGCGAATGCTGTTTCGATAAGCAGGTTGATCG
>JAICPV010000088.1 GCA_025929655.1 Pyrinomonadaceae bacterium | reverse complement strand
GGCGGATTGTAGCTGATCCTTACCGTCACTTCCGTCCCGCCGGAGTCGTTCGGTTCGAAAAGAACGTATCCCGCGTTTGCAACGGCCGCACCCTGTACGGATTTCCACGCTATCATCTCCTGCGGCACTACTCGTGTGATCTCCGCATCCCATTCAACCGGGATACCGCCCGGCCCTGCAACCTTCCAGTGCGATAGCGTATTGTCGATATTCGTTACTTCCAGGACATTCGTCATGAACTGCGGAAAATTTTCAAAGTTAGCCCACAGTGCATATACGACGTCGGGCGGGGCATCAACATTGATCGATTTGTCGATGGTGACCGCGGTCCGCCCGCCCCCGAAACCAATAAGCCGTTGAAACTCGGTGTTCGAAATACTGCGTCCGAGCAACGCTAAACCAGCGGCGCCAAGCCCTGCACCGAGAAGATCGCCTTTTGCAAGGCCGTATGCGACAGCCGCCGTGCCTGCTGTTCCGGCAGCAAGGCGTGCGGCAGGAGACCAATTCGATTGCATAAACTCGGCACGCGATTCGCGAACTCTGCCGCCTTGCAAGCTGGGGATCCCACCTGCAGTTTTGTATTCGTGAAGCTGGTTCTCAACTGTATTTACGCCTCGGACCGATCCGATGCATTTAAGGACCTCCGGCACTTCGTGAGCGAGTATCACTCCATCCAGGACCACGTTGCCGTCGGTGGAAGTAACGTGCACCGAGTGCGGATGCGAGCAGACGCGTCCCAGCTTCGCCCGTACACGCGCTTCAATTACCTGATCCGACGGTTCCTCGCTGGTGAACAGATGTCCGGCCTCGGCCCAGGCGCCCCGCGCGCGGTTTCGGACGTCACGCGCGGTCAGACTGACGGCGTCCGGCAGATTTCGCGCAGCGCTGGTGACCTTATCGGTTACCAATGCCCGCCTGCGCGCGCCGCGCGCAGGATCTAGAAAATACATCGCCAGGAGACCCGCACCAAATCCAAAAAGCCCGGCGCCAAGAGCCCCGGCGGAAGTTGCTTCGTCAGATTCAAATCCCCGCTGTCGGTACCGTTCCGCGCCATCATTCTTGAGTCGTCGATGCTCGGTTCCGATAACTCTTACATCTTGTTCTCTTTTGCTTGCCTCGTTGTTCATGATCTTTCCCCTTATTTGCTTTCCACCGGCAGCCCCGCTTGCCGCCATGCGTCAAATCCGCCGATCAAAGGATGCACGTCATCGAATCCGTGTTCTTCCAGAGCGAGCGCCACACGGGTGCTCGAATTCTCGTTCGGTCAGGTGCAGTAAGTGACGGCAAACATGTCGCGCCTAACGTCTGCAATATGTTTTTCCGCGTCGTCCGGCGGGATCCGGATCGCACCGCCCGCCTTGATGTCCGATTTCTCCCACGCATCAGATGCTCGCGAATCGATGATCGTAATATCTTCACCGCGGTCCAACCGGCCTGCGATTTCATCAGTCGTTACCTTTGTCATTTTCCCCCTTGCCCGCCGGACTGGCCGCCGCCCGGCTGGCCTCCGCCTTTGTTCGGCCGCCGCTGCTTGCGGATTTGCCGCCTTTGTTCCAGTCACGGTCACCCGGCTGCGATCCTGCTTTTTGGCCGCTGCCGGACGAATCTGCCTGCTGTCGTTCCTCTTTCTTCGATTTTGTACCCATGATCTTATTTAATTTTTCGGATGGTCCACAGCACCGCTGATCCCTGCCCTGCGCGCGCAGTTTGCGCAGCAGAAATAATTCTGTTCCGCCTCGATCCCGTGTCCGATGACCCTTACCCCGCAAACGCCGCAAACGGGGGCGAGTTTTTGAATAGCGCACTCAAAGCAATCGAAAGTATGCGTGGCACCGGCTGCCGTGACCTCGAACGACAAGTAATAATCATTTCCGCAAACTTCACAAACCGCCATCGGGCCTACTCCTATTGCATCTTAGACTGGATCGCCTTTATCGCTTCAAGGTGCTTGCGAAGCACGGGCAGCGTTTTCGCGGCGAAACCCTTGGCCTGCTGGTCCGCTTCGTCTTCCGCCTGGTCTTCGAAAAGCTGAACGTCCGCCTCGTGGGCGTCCACCATCGCCTGCACGTATTCGCGGTCGAAATCGGCGCCTGCGAGGCGATTCAGCTCATCGATGGTCGACTTATGTCGCGGCCCTATCTCCGCCGGGAGCGTGACTTTCTGTTTCGCGGCGATCGACTTCAGCTCGTTGTTCGCCCTGGAGTGTTCCGCGACCATCATCTGCGCGAATTTTTTCACCTCCGGGTTTTGCGCCTTTTGGCTGGCGATCTTTCCCATTTCCACCTCCGCCATCCCGCCGTCGGCCGCGACCGTCCAGAAGCTTTCCTCCTGCGTCAAGGCGTTTGAGTAATTCGCGTTGGATGTATTCGACCCGGCCGGAACGGCCGTCGAATTCGCGATCGGCGACGGCAGGCTCGACTTTTCGACACCAGTGTTGGAAGAGCTCTCGCGCGGATTAGTGCATCCGGCCAGGCAAAGAGACACGACGCCAAATATGGCAACAAGAGTTGATCGTGCGCAGATCTTCATCCCTCTATCGTATTTAAACGAAGCGGAGGGCAATGTCGGCTGGCAAACAGAATCAGGTACGGGTCGGATGCAATTACAGCTTAGAGATAAGTGTCTTTATCCAGTCGTAAGGCTTTCGAATGACGGGGCCGGCGTTCTTGAAGAATGATCTCCTTTTCTTGATCGGGGCGATATTCGCGGCAGGCGCGATTTTGGGCTCGATAACGACGGCGCGTTCGGCCTGGTAGACCGGTTGGACCTCGGCGCGCTTCACCCAAATGATCGTGTTCTGAAAAACGGGCGGCGCAACAGTGTCGGTCCGGCCGGCGATCATTTCCATATCTCTTGATCTGTGCAGTTTCGCGTTTCGCGCGGGCAAATCAGGTTTTTTCGAGATCGCTTGTGCCAAAACCGGCTTTTTGAAATTCTTTTCGCCACCGTTTGTCTCTTGTTCGTCGGCGGCAAGGACCTTGGGCGCCGTATATGGATTCGGTTCGATCGGCGCGGCGTCGGGGTGCATCATGCCGGTGCCGTGAGCAAGCTCCTCGGGCTTTAAGCTCCCGCGCATGAACCACATCAGCGTAAGGTGCAATGCACCTATTACTATGATCGCCAAGACCTTTTTATCCATAAAATCCCTTGTTCTTCGTTAAACGTGGTGTAACACCACGATTTAGTATAACTGCTGCGCTAAATCGTTGCAAAATTTTCCGCGCTTTTTTCTTGAAATGAGGAGGTATAGAATCGAAGTGCACAAAGTTTTCAGGGGAGTCCTGATCCTAAGGGACTGAGAGTCGCGGGAAACGCGAGACCCTAAGAACCTGATGCGGATAATACCGACGAAGGGAGAAAAACGATGAATGAAATGCAGAAGCCCGCGCGTAACCGAGGGCGTAACGGACAACTCGATCAGCAAACCGCCGACACCGCCAAATTACCGGCTTCAAGAAAAATATATGTCGAATCGAACGGCCTACGCGTCCCTTTCCGCGAGATCGCGTTAACACCGTCGCGGGCGATGGACGGAAAGATGGAAGCAAATGCACCGGTGTGTGTTTATGACACGAGTGGCCCGTGGACCGATCCGGATCAAACGCACGACGTTGGCGCCGGCCTGCCTGCTCATCGACTTATATGGATAACCAGCCGCGACGACGTCGAGCAATACGAAGGGCGGTCAATATTACCGCAGGACAACGGATATCTAACGAAAGGCGCTGAAAAGATCGCAATGCAGAAGCCGGCGCCTCCTGTGGTCCCCGCCGGTCCATCTCCGAGCCTGGAGACTGAGCAAGGAGGTAACGCTCAAGGCCGCCTGCAAGAATTTCCCGGACTAAAACGGGCGCCATTGCGAGCAAAACCGGGTGCATGCGTCACGCAGATGCATTACGCCCGTAAGGGGATTGTTACGCCCGAGATGGAATTCATCGCGATCCGCGAGAATCTCGGCCGTACTTTGGACCGCCGACGGCTCGCCGGCATCGATCGCAATGATCGAAGCTCGTTGAATCATCAGCACAAAGGCGAGTCCTTTGGGGCGTCGATCCCGGAATTCGTCACGCCCGAATTCGTCCGTGACGAGGTCGCCCGCGGCCGCGCCATCATCCCCGCGAACATCAACCATCCCGAGAGCGAGCCGATGATCATCGGCCGAAACTTCCTCGTGAAGATCAACGCGAACATCGGCAATTCCGCGATCGCCTCGAGTATCGAGGAAGAAGTCGAAAAGATGCGCTGGTCGACGCTCTGGGGCGCGGACACGGTTATGGATCTTTCTACTGGGAAAAATATCCACGCCACACGCGAATGGATATTGCGAAATTCGCCGGTGCCGATCGGTACCGTTCCGATCTATCAGGCACTCGAAAAAGTCGGTGGAAAGGCGGAAGAACTGACTTGGGAGATTTATCGGGATACTTTGGTCGAACAGGCAGAACAGGGGGTAGATTATTTTACAATCCACGCCGGTGTCAGGCTTCCGTATATTCCGCTGACCGCAAAACGCACAACCGGCATCGTCAGCCGCGGCGGATCGATCATGGCGAAATGGTGCCTCGCGCATCATGAAGAAAGTTTCCTCTACACCCGCTTTCGCGAGATCTGCGAGATCATGCGAACGTACGATGTCTCGTTCAGTCTCGGCGATGGACTGCGACCCGGATCGATCGCTGACGCGAACGACGATGCGCAGTTTGCTGAACTGGATACGCTTGGTGAGTTAACAAAAATCGCGTGGTCGATGGATTGCCAGGCGATGGTAGAAGGTCCAGGGCACGTTCCAATGCACCTGATAAAAGAAAATATGGACCGCCAGCTCGCTGTTTGCGGCGAGGCTCCGTTCTATACGCTGGGGCCGCTGACCACCGACATCGCGCCTGGCTACGATCACATCACGAGCGGCATCGGTGCGGCGATGATCGGATGGTTCGGCACAGCGATGCTGTGCTATGTCACCCCGAAAGAGCATCTCGGCCTGCCGAATAAACAGGATGTAAAAGAAGGCGTCATCACCTACAAACTAGCCGCCCACGCCGCCGATCTTGCAAAAGGGCATCCGGGAGCGCAGTATCGCGACAACGCCCTCAGTAAAGCTCGTTTTGAGTTTCGCTGGGAGGACCAATTCAACCTCGGCCTGGACCCGGAAAAGGCGAAGGAATTTCATGACGAGACTTTGCCCGCCGAAGGCGCAAAGCTAGCGCACTTCTGCTCGATGTGCGGCCCGCATTTCTGCTCAATGAAGATCACGCAGGACGTCCGCGAGTACGCGGAAAAGCAAGGCGTCGCGGAAGAAAAGGCGCTAGCTGTCGGGATGAGCGAAAAAGCTAAAGAATTTGTGGCCGCAGGTGCGGCGATCTATCGATCGGCTGACGGCCCGGATCACAGTGAGCACTGAATAGTTTCAATTACTATCAGTTGTCCCATTCGATCGGGAACATCTTTCCGGCAGCGTCCGGGTCGAGTTTCGCGCCGGTCAAGCCCGCAGCGTACGCGAGGACAGGATCCCGCTTCGCCGCAAGGTCCGCGGGCGTCGGAAGCATGAGCGTGTCCGGCGTGACGCCTACGTTTTCGAGGCTCTTTCCATCGACCATTATCAGATCGGCTTCGGTGATGCTCGAGCCGTAAGGAACGATCACATCGATCCCGGATTGGCGTTGGTAAAAACGGCTCACCATAACCTTGCCCGATGAGCGGTCGCCGATCACGGTGCCGCGTTTTTCTAGTTGGATTACGCGCGCGAGTATCTCCGCCGCCGACGCCGATTCGCTATCGATCAGGGCGATCACCTGTCCTTTAAAGATCTTGTCCCCTCGCGTTTTAGCTAATTGCGGATCGAATTTCTTTCTTCCTTTCCATTCCGCGATCTTCACTTCCCGGTCGAACAGGTTGCCCACCAAGCGGTTCATCGTCTTAACGTACCCGCCGCCGTTGCCTCGCATGTCGATGATCAGGGCCTTATGTTTGGCAGCACGCCCCATTATCTCGTCCACCTGCGTTTCCTCGAGGTCGAACTGCGGCATCTTCCAGATCATCACGTCCTCGCCGAGCGACATATAACGGTGCTTGTTTCGGTGCTCTTCATTTTCGGACCGTCGGATCAAGTCCCAAATACCGTCGCCTGTCAGATCGACATGTTTCCTGCCGGGTGTGATCTTTGCTTCTACAATGATCTCTCGTTCATTGGTTTCGCCCGGTCGGATCACCGCCAGACGCATTCCCGGCTGTGGCCGAAGGGTGTAGTAGAAATACTTCATCATCATGAAGTTCTCTTTGGTCACGAGTGTGTTATCGATCGCGATGACTTGGTCGCCGAGGCTCAAGCCTTTGGCCTCAGCGTCGGATTTCGGGGTTACGCTTGTGACGTACGCTTTGTCGCCGATGAACTGCAGCTCCCAGCCGTATGTGGTCTTGTTGGCCTTTGAAGGCGGCATGAATCGCGTGTGCGAATCGCCCAGGTCTACGAGGAACTGAGCGATGATGCCCATAATGAGGCCGTTTGACGTCGCGTTTTTGATCCTCTCTTTAGCGGCCTTATGCTTCGCTTCCATATCGATCCCGCGGAACGTGGGATCGTAGTATTTGCTTTTCAGGTCGGAGTAGACGCCATCGAGCATGTCTGCGCCGCGCTGCTTGTCAAAGCTGCTGACGCCTTGGGCTGAAGTTGATTGAACGGAGAATACGGCGAGACTCAGGACCGCGAACCCCAACGACGATAAAATGCGAGCGCGTCGAAGCATAAAACTATTTTCCTTTCTATTTGTTGGAGGTGAACCTCAAAAGATCGAAATCGAACAGCTTTGTGGCTGCGTACGATCGATTATCTCTCGAGTATAACCTGAGCGACGGCATGTTCGGAAGTGTGGGAAATGGTCAGGTGAATATGAGCCGCTCCGGTCGCGGAAAACAAGCGTGCCGCCTCCCCGTTCAGGTTCAAACCGGGAACGCCGTCGGCGTCGTTGATGACCTCGATCTCTTGCCAGCCGAGTTTGCCCCGCCACCCGGTTTTCAGTGCTTTTAAGAATGCTTCTTTCGCGGCGAAACGGCCGGCGTAGCTTTGTGCCGCGGCGGCGCCTTTTGCGTCGCAGTAATCGCGTTCGGCCTGCGTGAAAACGCGCTCGCCGAAACGCGGAGTTCTCGCCATCGTTTCCGCGATTCTGTAAACTTCCACTATGTCGATGCCGGTCGAAACTATCACAGGGGCGGTGACAAGTGACGAGGGACAAGTGACGAGTTCAATTCCCGTTTCCTACGCCTCGGCGCTCGATGACAAGACTCTAACAGATACAGGTTTCTATTGGCGAGAACGCGGCAGCGTTCGTGTTCTTGTCTGCAAGCCGCTGGAAGACGCGGGATTCGCAAACGGCTTCTCGACGCGGTTCGGCGGCGTTTCCGATTTTCCGAGTGATTCTTTGAATCTCGCGGGTTTTGATGAAGATTCGGCTGAAAACATCCGTGAAAACCGGCGTCGTTTTCTGTCCGTTTTCGACGGCGAATTCGAGCTCGCGACCGCATGGCAGGTACACGGCGACGGTGTGAAAGTTGTCCGCACGAGCGAGGATGTCGGAAATAGCGAAGAGCGTTTCGACGCATTGGTTTCGGCCCGGGAAGGTACGCTTGTCGGGGTGAAGACGGCCGATTGCGTGCCTATCCTCATCGGCGATCCCGTCACCAGATCATTCGCGGCAATTCACGCCGGTTGGAAAGGAACCGCGGCACATATTGTCACGAACGCGATCGGAAAAATGCGGGCGGAATTCGGCGC
>JAICPV010000337.1 GCA_025929655.1 Pyrinomonadaceae bacterium | reverse complement strand
TTGGGATCGTCCGCGGGCAGCGGCAAATATTTGATCTTGATCTCCCTGCCTGTTGCATTTCCGACCTCGTGGGCAAGTTCGTTCATCGTAAACTCGCCCGGGTTCCCGAGATTCACGGGCAGGTGAATATCCTCGGCTTCTGTATTCATTAGTCGAATAATGCCGTTAACAAGGTCGCTTACATAGCAAAATGAACGCGTCTGCGTGCCGTCACCGTAAGCGGTTAGCTCTTCACCACGAAGCGCCTGGACAACGAAATTGGAAACAACCCGTCCGTCGTTTTCCAGCATTCGCTCGCCGTAGGTGTTGAAGATGCGGACGATGCGCGTGTCGACTTTATTTTGCCGATGGTAATCCATCATCAGCGTTTCAGCGACACGCTTGCCCTCGTCATAGCAGCTTCGGAGGCCGATCGGGTTGACATTGCCGAAGTAGTCTTCCGTCTGAGGATGCACCAGCGGATCGCCGTAAACCTCGCTCGTCGACGCTTGCAGAATGCGGGCCTTGACGCGTTTCGCAAGGCCAAGCATGTTTATCATCCCCATGACACTGGTCTTCACCGTCTTCACAGGATTGTATTGGTAGTGAACGGGCGAGGCCGGACATGCCAGATTATAGATCTGATCGACCTCAAACATGATCGGCTCTGTCACATCGTGACGAACGAGCTCGAAATCCTTGTTGTCGAGAAGGTGAGAAATGTTTTGCTTCCGGCCTGTAAAAAAGTTGTCGAGACACACGACTTCGTTGCCTTCGTTCAGAAGCCTTTCGCAAAGATGCGAGCCGATAAAGCCCGCACCGCCTGTTACCAGTATTCGCATAAAAGTACGACAGACTGTTAGTCTGTCGATTTCGTATGAACAGGCTAACAGCCTGTTCTACTTTAGGTGCTTCTCGAACAAGGCCAAAATGCGCTCGTATTCGTCGATCCAGCTTTCGGGCCGCGCGAAGCCGTGATTTTCGACCGGGTAGAACATCGCGTCGAAGTATTTGGTCTTGCCTAAGCGGATAAGCTTTTCAATGAACTGCACGGAGTCCTGCATGTGCACGTTGTCGTCCACCATCCCATGCAGGATCAGCAGCGGCCGCTCGAGTTTGTCGGCGTACGTGATCGGTGAGCTGCGTTTGTAGGCATCCGGATTCTTATCGGGAAAACCGAGCCTCTGAGCAGTGTAGCCCGGATTTGCCGCGTAATAATTCTTCCAGTCCATCACCGGCCGGAGAGCAGCCGCCGCTGCTATCCGCTCGGGTGCACGCGTCGCAAGCATTGCGGCCATGAAACCTCCATAACTGCCGCCGTATGCGCCGACGCCTTTCTGATCGACCGAATAATTCTTCACCATAAAGTCGATCGCGTCGATGTGGTCGTCGAAATCCTTACCGCCGAGGAAATCGTAAACGTCCGTCCGCCAATCGCGTCCGTAGCCTGCGGACCCGCGGTAGTCGATGTCCAGTACGACGAAGCCTTTCTGGGTCATCATCTGGTTGAACATGAACTCGCGGTAGTAGTTGTTCCAGCCGTTTATCGTATTCTGCAGATAGCCGGCGCCGTGCACGAAGATCACCATCGGGTATTTCTGCTTCGCATTGTGGCCGGCTGGCAGATAGATCTTCGACTTGATCACTTTGCCGTCCCGCGCTGGAATCTCGATGAACCTCGCTTCATTCCATACGCGTTTCATGAAAGCATCGGGTACGGAATTGGTCAGTTGTCGAGGAGCATCGAGCGAGTCACAATTTGGGCAGAATTTCTGTGAATAAAGGTCGTCTGGTCGATTCCACTTTGAGAAGCTGTAAAGGAGTACCGGATTCTCATTTTGTTCGTCCATTTGAGGACTGGACCGCATCCCTTTTTCGGGTGATGACAGCATCACCTTCGCACCGTTCGAGGGTGCTAATGCGTAAAACTCCCGCTCCGCCGGGTTTCGTTCGGTGGACGAATAGATTATTTGGTTGCCGGTGGCGTTCCATTTCGCCCATTCGACCTGCCAATTGCCTTTGGTCAATTGAGTTGTTGAGACGTTTGGTGAATATCCGGGATCGCCCTTCGCGCTCGTATCACCGCCGCCCAGCTCGACATGGTTCGGAGTTAGTTTCGCAAGATAAAGGTGGTTATATCCGTCTTTTTCGGAACCGTAGAAAAGCTGCGATGGGTCCTTCGGATTCGGTTCAAATATCGCAGATAGCGATGCCTGCCATTTATCGTCGGTCTCGTCGGCGATCGTAATGATCTGTTCGCCCTTGCCGCCCGGACTGTGTACGAAAAATAGCTGTCGTCGCTTTGTATCTTTATCGACGCGGTCGACGAGCAAACTTTCCCCGTCTGCAGTCCACGCCATCCGTCGAAAATTGCTGACGCCTTCCGGTTTCGGCAATTTTATCTCAAAGGGCCGCTCGCGGCTCCCGTCGGCCGGAGTTACATACAATTTCTGCTCCGTCCATCCGCGCCGCGGCCCACCTCCGGAAACAAATTCGGGAAGAAAATTCGGGACGACCAATTGACGCTGTTTCGACGCGTCTGTAACAACATACGCGATCGTCGTACCGGCCTTGTTTGGCGTGATGTTGCCGACCGAAATGAAATTTTGCTGGTTCGCTTCGCGGGTTAACTGTGACAGCGTCGAATCCGCGATGTTCAGTACAAACGCGTTCCCGCCCTGGGAAAAGAGAATGCGCTCGTTATCGAGAAAACGGGCGCCGAATTCCGGCGACTGCGTTTTGGTGTATCGTTTCGGTTTCGCTTCGCCAAGCTTTAAAACATAAAGGTCGCCCCCGTGAGTGAAAAGGAGCTTTTTTGAATCGGGCGACCAATCAAAATTGCCGAGAGCGTTTTCACGGTCGCGCACGAATTGGTCTCGAAGGTCGACGCCGTAGTTCAGTTTGTTCTCGCGCTCCGGCGGCCGCTGGGGCGCTGGCAGATCGCTCGGGCTCAAAAGCTTGGTCGCCGGCCCGCCGCTCGTAGATTGAATGTACAAACTCCGCGGAAATTTGTTTTCCGGATTCCAAAGATAGATAACCTTCGAACCATCTGGCGACAGCCGCTCATTCTCAGCGCGCATCCCGGCGATCGATGGCTCACTCATGATGTCGCGGACCGTAAGGGGTTGGGAGTATAAATATGGACTGAGAAGTAATACTAAAAATGACGCGAAATTAAATCGCGAGCGGAAATGAATCTTTCTCATCATTTATTCTTCGTTCGGATCCAGCGCTTCCCTCAACGCATAGAGTTCCGGTAAAACTA
Organism: Pyrinomonadaceae bacterium; assembly: GCA_025929655.1. Lineage (GTDB taxonomy): Bacteria > Acidobacteriota > Blastocatellia > Pyrinomonadales > Pyrinomonadaceae > OLB17. The sequence goes on along the minus strand of JAICPV010000337.1, from coordinate 418 downwards.
GATGGTCCTTTGGCCGATCTGCCGCGATCTTGGTGTCGATCAAAGCATTCAGGCCCAATGCTCTAATTCTAGCGCCGTATACTTCATAAACCACTGATCTTTTGAGTGCGTCCGCATAGTCTCCCAAACCTTTGACTTCACCGAGTAGATCGATGTCGCCGATAGTTGTTTCAAATGTAAAATTGGTGCCGTTCCGCAATGTAGCTTTATCGAAGACAAATGGCAATTCTTCGGGAAAGTTTCGAAGCCGGGGGTTGAACCGAGCAAGCGCTTGAAACAGCCTTTCGATATTATCGGGGGCTCGCGAATAGCATAAATCAAGGTCTTGCGTAATATAGGCCGACGAATGGAGATTTATTGCAACCCCTCCAACTACTACGAAGTCGACGTTATTCTCGACCAAGCTTGTTATAGCTTT
>JAICPV010000052.1 GCA_025929655.1 Pyrinomonadaceae bacterium | reverse complement strand
CGGCGATGGCGTCCTTCACCTCACTCATCAACGCATGACACAGCGGGCATTTAAGCGAGTGCGCAGCCATCGCTTTCCGGACGTCCTTCTCGACGGTGTGTTCGAGATAATCCGAGAGGCGCTCCTCAAATGCTTTGCAATCCATCATTCTGCCCTGCGTATTAACCATCAATAAAAGTTCGAGTTCCGCCTTCAGGCGGCCGCAAACTAAAGCTTGAACTCTATACCGCGACCACTCTCATCCGTTTCAATATCTTTGCCAACTCTATGCGTCCACGATTTATTCGCGACTTGACCGTTCCTTCCGGGATCTTCAAAACATCGACGATCTCCTGATAGGTCAGCTCCTCGATGTCGCGGAGAATCACGCATGTCTTGAGATCTGCCGGCAGCTTGTCGATGCCTTCCTGCACCTGCGACGCAAGTTCGCGCCGCTCCATTTCCTTTTGTGCGCCGCCGCCGACGGCACGCAAATGATACTGATGATCGTCGACGGCGTCGGCCATCGAATTTTGCGGATTACGCTGGCGGTGCCGGTAATCGTCGATCACCAAATTCCGAGCCAGCCGCATCAGCCAATTCGCCAGGTCTCCTTGTTTCGGGTCGTACTGGTCAAGCGAGCGGTAGACGCGAATGAAAACTTCCTGCGTCAGGTCCTCGGCTGCCTCAACATTAGAAGTGAAGCGGTATGCGAGATTGAAAACCCTGCGGGAAAACGCAGTTACGATCTCTTCCCAGGCAAGGCCGTCGCCTGCGTGCGCCCTGCGCACGAGTTCGGCACCGTTCAATTCCGCAGACGCCCTCAAAGCTTCCACGCTTTTAGTCTCCCGATAACTGTTGACCCAAATCAGCCGCCGCAAAGCACTTATGCAGTGGCTTAAAGTGTTCTTACGATAGCAAAACGCGGTAAGTTCCAACAATTAAGGCGTTCTGTGGTTAGCAAATTCAACTGCGTTAGGCTATCGTTTTTAACTTCGGACGGTCGAACTACTTGCGCAAATATCTCAAATTCGCACTTCTCTTTCTTCTTGCCATTTTCATTTTCTGGTTCTTCGGGCGAAATCTCGATTGGCAGGAAGTAAGTACGAGTTTGCGAAAGGGTAACCCATGGTATTTGGTCCTTGCAGTGCTGATCATTTGCATCGGCTATCTTTTGCGAGCGGTTCGGTGGCAGGTGCTGCTCGAACCTATCACTCCGTCTTCCCTGAAGGAACTGTTTGCAACGACAACGGTCGGTTTCGCGGCTATCTTCCTCATCGGGCGTGCCGGCGAGATCGTCCGTCCGATGTGGCTGCCGATGCGCGACCGCCGCGTCAGGCCTTCGGCTGCTCTTGTTACACTCGGCCTCGAACGTGTTTTCGATCTGGCTGCTCTCGCATGTTTCTTTTCGGTGAACCTTCTGTGGTTCACTCCGCCGCCGGGGCGAGAGGAAGAATTCGACAAGGTAGCGATCCTCGGAATTCTGATGCTCGGCGGCGTGTTTCTGGGCTTTGCGGCCCTGATCGTATACCAGCGGAATTCCCCAAAAGTGATCGAGTGGACTTCGAGAATTATCGATCGCAGGTTCCTTCCGAAACGGATCCAGAAGTTGATCCTGAATCTTTTAAAGCATTTGTCGTCGGCGCTCGCGATACTTCAGGATTGGCGCGAAACGCTGCTTGTTTCATTTTGGTCGTTTATGCTTTGGCTTGCGATCGCCGTCCCGACCTACCTTGTTCTACTGGCATACGACGGGACGATCACGATGGCGGATTCGCTATTCATCATGGGCTTCGCAGTCGTTAGCTCAGTGGTGCCGACACCGGGCGGGGCGGCAGGGGCATTCCACACGGCGACCGCCGCGAGCCTTTTGTTTCTGCGGCAGGATATGCGCCGCGAAGACGCTGTTGCGGTCGCGATCGCGATGCATCTTGTATATTTCGCCCCGGCTATCTTCTTTGGGTTGTATTATTTTGCACACGGGGATATAAGTATTGAGCGCTTTCGCAGCCTGCTTTCAAGCGAACATGCAGTCGAAGAAATAGAATCCGACGCTCCAAATATTGGTTCGGAGTCCACGCTTTAGCGTGCCTTCCGATGCATAGTAGACTCTTGGGATGCAAAGGGCCGCCTAAAGGCAGAACTCCAAACAAAGATGCGTTGTCCCTACTGCGATCACATAGAAGACAAGGTCGTCGATTCTCGTGAATCGAAGGACGGGGATTCGATACGACGGCGCCGCGAATGCCTCAATTGCGGCCGCCGATTCACTTCTTATGAACGGATCGACGAAATTCCGTTCATGGTAGTCAAAAAAGACGGGACTCGAGAGACATTCGATCGAAATAAGGTAATGTCCGGCCTTTTGCGGGCCGCGGAGAAACGGCCAATAGCGACTCGAAAGCTTGAAGAGATCGCGAACGAGATCGAGAAGCATGTGCAGGATTCGACCGAGCGCGAATTGCCCACCAGCGACATCGGAAAGATCATAATGCGCCGCCTGAAATCCCTCGACAAGGTTGCTTACGTCCGGTTCGCATCCGTTTATTTGGAGTTCGAGGACGTATCCGCCTTCATGACCGAATTGAAGGACCTCGTTCGCGCACGCCAGCCGGCCAGGAAACCGAAAAAGCGCAAATCGAAAAAAGCAAAGTAGTCTGCGTAAAAACAGCCTTCCTTGCCTGCTAAATTTCTACCGTCTAAACTTGAAATATGGCTGAGATCGAAGACTTTCCTCTTGCGATGGCAGAGGGCGACGTTATCGAGCCGATGATGCAGGTGCCGTCGGTGCTGCCGACGCTTCCGCTTCGCGATATTGTTATTTATCCCTTCATGATCGTTCCGCTTTTCGTTTCCAGGGACAAGTCTATAAAAGCTGTCGAGGAAGCCCTCAAAGAAAACCGGATGATCGTGCTGGTTTCGCAGCGCGACGTGAATAAGGAAGATCCTGTTCGCGACGACCTATACGACACAGGTACGGTAGCGATCATAATGCGGATGCTGAAACTGCCGGATGGCCGCATTCGCATCCTGATCCAAGGGCTCTCCCGCACCAAGGTCGATTCCATAGACTCACGCGGCGATCATGTCAGGGCGGGAATAACTCCGATCTCCGAGCCGCTCGCGCCGGAAAACTCGCTTGAGGTGGAGGCTCTTGTCCGCAACGTTCGCGGTTCGATGGAGCGTGCGGCGAGCCTTGGCAAAAATATTTCGCCCGAGGTACTCGCGATAATCGCAAATCTCGACGACGCAGGCCGATTGGCAGATCTCTCGGCTTCGAACCTCGACCTCAAGGTCGAAGACGGCCAAAGCGTTCTGGACATTTTCGAGCCTGTAGCAAGGCTGCGCAAAGTTAACGATCTTTTGAACAAAGAGATCGAGGTCCTTACGGTTCAGCAGGAAATAAATACGCAGGCCCGCGCCGACATCGATCGTTCGCAACGCGAGTTTTTCCTGCGGCAGCAGCTTAAAGCGATCCAGTCCGAGCTTGGCGAGGGCAATGAGCTGTTCGAAGAGATCGAGGCTTTTCGCAATAAGATCCTATCCTCGAAGATGCCGGAACAGGCGGAAACGGAAGCACTCCGTCAGCTTAAAAAGCTCGAGCGGATGCATCCCGACACGGCCGAAACCGCCACGCTTCGAAATTGGCTCGACATAATGACCGACCTCCCATGGTCGGTGCAGTCCCAGGACAACCTCGATCTTTTCAAAGCTGAAAGGATATTGAACGAAGACCATTACGGGCTCGAACGGGTGAAGGAGCGGATCGTTGAGGCGCTTGCGGTGCGGAAACTCGTCGAAAAACCGAAAGGCTCGATCCTTTGTCTGGTTGGCCCGCCGGGAGTCGGAAAAACGTCGCTCGGAAGGTCAATAGCGCGTGCTTTAGACCGCAAATTCGTACGGCTTAGTTTGGGAGGGCTCCACGACGAGGCGGAGATCCGCGGGCACCGAAGGACCTACGTCGGGGCTATGCCCGGGCGCATCATTCAGGCGGTACAACAGGCAGGAACGAACAATCCGCTCATCATGCTGGACGAGATCGACAAGGTCGGCGCCGATTTTCGCGGCGACCCGAGCTCGGCACTTCTTGAGGTTCTCGATCCTGAGCAAAATTCGACATTTCGTGACAATTATCTCGGCGTTACTTTCGACCTTTCGAACGTGATGTTCATGACGACCGCGAACATGCTTGACACCATCCAGCCCGCTCTTCGGGACCGAATGGAGGTGATCAATCTCACCGGTTATACCGAAGAAGAAAAGGGCGAGATCGCCCGCCGCCATTTGATACCGAAACAGATCGAAGAGAACGGTCTGGACAAAACGGATGTAAAGTTCGAACGTCGCGCGATCGCGCGCATCGTAAGCGAATACACGCTCGAGGCTGGTCTTCGACAGCTGGAGCGCGAGATCGGCAAGGTTTGCCGCAAGGTCGCGCGGCGGAAAGCCGAGCAGGAGAAGAAGTTCAAGCCGGTTCGAGTAACACCGGATAATATAAAGGATTTCCTGCGAGCTCCGCGGATCTTCAACGAAACGAAATTAAAAAAGGACACGATCGGCACCGTAACCGGCCTCGCCTGGACCGCTGTTGGGGGCGATATTTTGTTTATCGAAGCCCTGAAGACCCGAGGCAAAGGAAAGCTGATGCTCACCGGCCAGATCGGAGAGGTGATGCAGGAATCCGCCCAGGCCGCATTTTCCTATGCGAAGGCACGCTCCAAGGAGCTTGGAATTGACGAAACCATTCTCGACAATTTTGACATTCACATACATCTTCCCGAGGGAGCGATACCTAAAGACGGGCCTAGCGCGGGCATAACAATGGCGACCGCGTTGGTTTCCGTGCTCGCTCAGCGGCCGGTTAAAAAAGACGTAGCGATGACCGGCGAGATCACATTACGCGGCAACGTCCTGCCCATCGGGGGCGTCAAAGAGAAACTTCTGGCAGCAAGGCGCGCAAAGTTGAAAACCGTGATTTTACCAACTCTCAACCGCCGCGATCTCGAAGATCTGCCGAAGGAAGTGACCGAAGAGCTCAATTTCGTTTTTGTGGACAATGTGAGGGAGGTTTTCGAAACGGCTTTGGGCGAGCCGAAGCTGGTGGCCGGTGCGGTTCGTAAGGCGTCGAACTGAATTGTTCTGATACGCATTTTATTGACCGTAATATGGGTTTGTGGTAGGTTTACGATAGCGCCTAACGTTGCCCGTGGGCGTTATTGAGCGGAACTTTTCCGGTTTCGCGGCGTTTAGTTCAATACGGTTCCAAATTGCTTTATCTTGTTCACCCGAACAGAAGGACCCGTAAAAAGCGGAATATTTTCGAAGATTGATGAATTTAAAAAAATACGCTACGTCCTTGTTTGCCGGAATAGCATTTTTCGGCGTTAGTATCCTTGCGCAGGACACGCCGGAACAGGTGCAGGCAGTTCAGGCACAGTCGAACAAGGTTCTGGAAGATGCCGGGCGCAATTTCAAGCAGGGCCTCGACGCGTTCAAAGCGAACAAACGCGAGGAATCGGGTGCGAGTTTCAATAAGGCCGTCGAAGTTTTTCTATATTCGTCGCTGAACATACAACGCGACCAGCGGCTTCAGGGATGCTACCAGCAGTTGATCGAAACGGTTTACCGTCTGGAATTTCCGAACGCCTCTCAGCCGCCGCAGATCGCGCAACTTTCCGCCACATGCGGATGGGGCTGGAATGCTGCCGATCAAAAGATCGCTGACGAAGTGGCGCAGATCAGTAAAAATTCAATCCAGACAGGGCCGACATCCACGGTTGGTTCAACCGCTTCGGACGCAAAGATCACTCCGGCCAGCCTGGTCGGTTTCAACGAGCAATCGTATGAGCCCTCGCCCCGCGACGAGCTTGCCAAGCTGGAATTGACGCAGGACGAGCTGCAGGTGGAAACGAATCCAGTCGCGCAACAGCAATACCAGTACATCCAATACGTCGTCGCGAACAAATCCCTTGGATTCTCGTTCCAGGTTCATCCGAAAATCCAGCAGTTCATCAATTACTACCGCGGACGCGGCCGTTCTACGATGGAGGTCGGTCTGTACCGATCCGGTATGTTCATGCGAATGGCTCGCCGCATCTTTAAGGAAGAAGGCATTCCAGAGAACGTTGCCTGGCTCGGCCAGGTGGAGAGTATGTGGAAGCCGACGGCGATGTCATGGGCCGCAGCCTCTGGGCTCTGGCAGTTCATCCCCGGCACAGGTGCTCGGTACGGATTGCGTCGCACGGCACACGTCGATGAGCGGAACAGCTTCGATGAAGCGACCCGTGCTTCCGCCCGTTATCTAAAGTTTTTGTACAACCGTTACGGCAACTGGGAACTCGCGATCGCCGGCTACAACTGCGGCGAAGGAAACGTTGACCGTGCGATTCGGCGAGCTGGTGTCACGAATTTCTGGTCAGCCTATCCCTATTTGCCTCGTGAGACGCGCGACTACGTTCCGAATATTCTAGCGACGATACTGATCGCCAACAGCCCGGCGCAGTACGGCTTCGGCAATGTCCGTCCTGCTCCGCCGCTGCAGTACGATCGGATCCGCGTGCCTGCATCGACAAGTCTCAGCTTATTGGCTCAGGCTTCCGACACGAGTGTTCAGTATCTGCGTTATCTGAATCCGCACCTGCGTTCGAATATGACGCCGCCCGAGCCGTACATCGTCAATGTTCCGGCTGGCAAAGCGAACGACGTGGTTGCGGTGTTCAAACGCATTCCTGCCTCGAAGGTCAATAACACAAACCTTGCGACGTCCGTACAAGGCGAAAGCTGGCAGACCATTTCGAACCGAACCGGCGTGAGCGTCGCCGACCTGATGGCTGCGAATCCGGGAATGAGTTCACCGAAGGGCAAGGTCTTCGTTCCGGTCAGCGAAGGTAACCGCATCACAGCAACCTCGTACTCGCGTCCTTCAAACTCGTCCGTCGCCGGCCTGCAGAGCAATATAAAGGTCGTAAAGGCTCAGTCGGGCGATACTGTTAAAAAGGTTGCCGAACGCAATGGCGTGGACCCGGTCGAAGTCGCGAAATACAACGGGCTTCTGCCGAATTCCGTCCTCGGCGCAGGCCGCGAGATCAAGATCCCGCAAGGCGGAATGAAATAAAAAACCTGATTGTGTGAACAAGAAACACCGGGCTTCAAAAGAGGCCCGGTTTTTTGTCGGATTTTTTGCAGAAGCCCGCACGTGAGTAAGTGCGTAATCAGAACGCGGGGCAACGAAGTCTCTTGGTGAACAAGCTCAGGTATCTTTCGTTGGAAGTTACGCCCTTACTCACGTGCGGGCTTCTTTATTTGACTTGACAACGAACCAGATTGTAACTAGAATTGTTACAGTTATGGCGGCGAACAGCCAATTCTCGATGGCGGTGCATGTTTTGATGATGCTCGCTCGCTCCCGCGAAGAGAATCTCAAATCGGATTTCCTGGCGGGGAGCGTTAATACAAATCCGGTCGTGATCCGTCGGCTGCTGGGCCAGCTTGCGAATGCGAACCTGGTGGTTTCGCAGACCGGAGCGAATGGCGGAACGCGGCTTTCGCGGTGCCCGTCAGAGATAAACCTCGCGGAGGTTTACAAGGCAGTGTCTTGCGGGGAAGTTTTCGCACTGCATGGACGCTCGCCGAATCAGGATTGTCCCGTGGGAAGGAATATCGAGGCGGTTCTTTGTAATTTGCAAAAAGAGATCGACCACAGCGTCGTCGAAAAGCTTTCGCAGTATTCGCTGCAGTCGGTGTTCGAACAGGTCGAAACTGCAGAAACTTAAAATTTTTTTGGATTTATTTGTAACAATTGTCGATACAGAATTGGCGGAACCCTGACTCTCTTCCGTCAGGCTTCCGCTGAGGATCGACCAGGGAAAGATTTCATAATGATACGAATGTCTGAATGTCCATTGATCGAGTTGCAATCGCGCGACGTCTTGTTGAACGCGATGTCGCGGATCTTAAGCCTATATCCGGCATTCCTGCGGGCGAGCCTGATCCTGCAGCGGTTCGTTCAATGACAGCAGGGCGTTAGTAAAAATTAGCTGGGAAAAGCGATAATATTCGAATCCCCGGCATTAGAATTAAAAACTTTTTGAGAGGTTTGGGATGCACAAATTACTGATCGGAATACTTTCCACAACTTTATTTATCGCGGCGTGCGAGGACCCGGCGGCGAACAAGCCCAGGGCCACGACGGCCGAATCAACGGCAGCTAACACGGCCGCGACGAACACCGGGACCGCTCTGAAACAAGGTGAGATTCTCGCGATCAACAACGAGAATTCAAAGGTCAGCTTTGTCGGATCAAAGGTCACGGGCAAACACGACGGCGGATTCAACAAATTCACCGGTTCCATCAACCTTGTTAACGGGAAGCCGGAAGAGAGCTCAGTGACCGTTGACATCGACGCGGCTTCGGTTTACACGGACGCAGATGGCCTGACCAAACACCTGCAGACGGGCGATTTCTTCGACGTGACAAAGTATCCGAAGGCCACATTTACGTCGACAAAGATCGTTGCCGATGCCGCCGGCGGCGAAGGGAAGTACGCTGTAACGGGCGACCTCGAGCTTCGCGGCGTGAAGAAATCGATCACATTTCCGGCGACAATCACGGTGAACGACAGCGAGGTCTCGGTCAACTCGGAGTTCTCGATCAACCGGAAGGATTTCAATATCCTTTACGCCGGGAAGGCCGATGACCTGATCCGCGACGATGTCGTGCTCAAGCTCGACCTGAAAGCACCGCGGAAGAAATAGCTTTTGCAGAAGCCCGCACGAGGTAAGGGCGAAATCGAGATCTGAAATAATGCCATTTTTATCAATAGCTGCGTTGAATGTTTCGCCCTCACTTCGTGCGGGCTTCTGCAATAGCATATGAAAGCATTTGAGATCCGCGAATTCGGGATCGACAAATTAGCTTTGGCCGAACAAGAGACGCCAACTGTGCGGCCGGACGAGGTCCTGGTGCGCATACGCGCTGCGTCGCTGAACTTCCGCGACGTGATGGTCGCGGCCGGCACGTATAATCCGCGGATGAAATTGCCCGCAATACCGCTTTCCGATGCGGCAGGCGAGATCGTCGAAGTCGGCAGCGAAGTGTCCGAATGGAAAGTCGTCGACCGTGTGATGCCGCTGATGGTGCAGCGTTGGTTCGACGGAGAGTCGTCGGAAGAGAAACGCCGCACGGCAATCGGAGCCGGCGCACATTGGCAGGGTGTCGCTTGCGAATTCGCGGCGTTTCGCGATGACGCGGTGGTTCGCGTTCCGGAGCATTTGAGTTTCGAGGAGGCATCGACGCTTCCGTGTGCCGCGTTAACCGCATGGCACGCTTTAGTGGTTTCGGGAAATGTGAAGCCCGGCGAAACGATTCTAACTCTGGGCACCGGCGGTGTTTCGATATTCGCTCTGCAGTTTGCCAAACTATTCGGCGCGAAAGTGATATCGACGTCGAGCAGTAACGAAAAGATCGCGAAATTGAAGGAACTCGGCGCTGACGAAACGATCAATTACCGCGAGACCGAAGCCTGGGACAAGGCGGTTCTTGAAATGACGAACGGCCGCGGCGTCGATCATGTTGTGGAGGTCGGCGGAGCGGGCACGCTGCAGCGATCGATCAACGCCGTCCGCGTGAACGGCCACAT
>JAICPV010000289.1 GCA_025929655.1 Pyrinomonadaceae bacterium | reverse complement strand
TTAAGAGTTCTGCTGTTGAGATGCGGTAAAACCGATTTGTCAGATGTCGAACAGCTTTAAGAAACAAAGATCAGCGGCGTCGGCGCTGATAGTCCGCAGAGCAAAGCAGACCCTATTTATTTTGCTTGCGTGTGCTTCGCTGGTCTTTTCTACGTTCGGCGCGTGCCTTTGCACGCACCATGAGCCGGAAGCCGAAAAGCAGACGCTTTCGTGTCATTCGACCTCGCACGAAACGGAAACCGTTCAAACGGATCCGGGCAAGCCGAAACTCGACTCGCTGTGCATATGTGCGAGCGATGCGTCACCGGCGATCTTCAATAAGTCCGACCGCAAAAAATCGGAAGGTCAAAAGGAAACGGCAGCGGCCGTAGAACTGCCGCTGTTCGTTTCCGTTTACTCCGCAATAGTTTCTCAACCCGCCTTTTATCCGGAAAGCGATTCATTTCAAAGCAGTCTCCACAGGATAAGTGCGCCTTCCCGGGCCCCGCCGCGACTGTAAATCGTCGAAACAACCTATGCGCCCCCACCCGTGAATCCACACGCGGAAAGTTTTGGTGTTCGCTGTTCGCGTTCGCCCGTTTGATACGTCCGAATTTATTGGAATTTGAAAATGATGAAAAAGCTATTTTTGCCCATTGCATTGGGCCTAATGTTTGCAATCAACGCGTTCGGCCACCAGGCCTTTACACTTGTCAGCAGCCAAAAGAAAACGGTGAAAGCGTCGGAAATCGCAGCTCTGGAAAAGAATCAGACTACCGGAACGAAAGACGGCTCGACACTCACTTTCAGTGGCAAAGAAATGCGTCTCGTTGTTCTCACCGGCCCCGAGGACGACATGCTCTCGTACCGGATCCAAGGAGTTCGCAATCCGATCCTGGCCGTGTCTGCGGGTGTCCGCATGACGATTCTTTTCGTCAATGTGGACGTCGATATGCGGCACGACATCAGGTTCGGTCACGTTGTCGGGGAATTCCCTGCCCGGCCGCCAATCGCCGATACAGCCGGAACGGCGAAGTTAGCAGCTAAAGGCGACGACGGTGTAATCCAGGCGGAAGAGATCGTTGTGAAAGCCAACGAAAATGGCCAGTACAAGTATTTCTGCTCGGTACCGACGCATGCGACCGGCGGGATGTGGTCGCATATCGCGGTCGGCGTGAAGCCGGATCCGAACGCGAAGATCCCGGAAAAGAAGGAGCATGTTCACTCCGCCGACGAAGATCATGATCACCCGACACCGACCGGGTCACCTAAACCTGCCGGTTCACCGCAACCGAGCCCTACGCCGCATGATCATCAACAGATGGGCACGCAGCCGACCACTTCACCGACCCCTCACGATCATCAGCAGACCGACCAAACTCAGCCAGGCGAGAACCACTCGGCACATTCAAGGACGATGTCTTCGACGGTGAATATTGGAGATCCCATGAATCGCGAGGGATCGGGGACGTCCTGGCTGCCGGATTCTTCGCCGATGCATGCGTATTCGAAAATGTACGAGAACGGCGGGATGCTGATGCTGATGGGCACGGCGTTCGTTCGCTATACACAGATCGGTTCGGACCGCGACGTTGCGGTCGCGGGGAAAGGCGACCGAAACCGCTTCGACGCACCGAGTATGTTCATGGCGATGTATTCGAAGCCGGTCGGTGAGAGGTCGCAGATCGGGTTTCGCGTGATGGCGTCGCTTGATCCGCTGGTACAGCGGGGATACGGCTACCCCCTCCTTTACCAATCAGGCGAGCTTTTCGAAGGGGAGCCGATGCACGACCGCCAGCACCCGCACGATTTTATCTCGGAGCTGACTGGAACCTTTTCGACAAAGATCAATGAACGTCAATCGTTTTTTGTTTACGGCGGGATCGTCGGAGAGCCGGCTCTAGGCCCGCCGATGTATCTGCACCGTCCGTCGGGGATGAATAATCCCGATGCTCCAATCGGGCATCATTGGCAGGACGCATCGCATGTTTCATTCGGTGTAGTAACGGGCGGATACAGCTTCGGAAAGTTCAAGATCGAGGCGAGCGCCTTCAACGGAACCGAGCCGGACGAGGATCGCTGGGCGTTCGATAAATTGCGACTAAACTCATGGAGTTTTCGCCTATCAGCAAATCCGACGAAAGATCTTGCGATACAGTTCTCGCACGGTTATTTGAAGAATCCCGAAAGAGCAGAGCCTGAACTCGACCATCTCCGCCGCACCACCGCGTCGGCGATGTACAACAAAGCGATCGATGACGACCGAAACTGGGCAAGCACGTTTGTCTGGGGACAGAATCGAAAGGAAGGCGAATCAACTAATTCATTTCTGTTCGAAAGCGATTACACGTTCGGCAGGAATGCGATTTTTGGAAGATTTGAAATGGTGCAAAAAGACGGCCATGAACTCGTGCTGGATCATGATGATCCGATCCACGAAGATGTGTTTCTGGTCGGCGCGCATTCGATAGGCTACGTTCGCGATCTAGTAAAAGACAAAGGATTGGATATGGGCATCGGCGGAATGGCGACGTTCAATACTAATCCTTCATCACTTGTGCCTTATTATGGAGGGACGAAACACGCCGGCTGGCAGCTTTTCGTGCGTTTTCGCCCGTCAAAGATGACGCATTAGTTCGGAGTTCCGGCTTAAGCCGGCTTCGCGTGACACGAAGGAATTTCCGTGCACGTCGAGCCAGCTAAAGCTGGAACTCCGAACTCTAATTCACCGCAAAGCTCACGTTCACGACGGCGGTCATGTCTTTTTCTATCGTCGACGTGTCGAATACGCCGTAGTCGGAAACGTCGGTTGAGTCGGCGGCAGTGATCTGCAGTACGCCCATTTTTGCGGAGCGGACGGAGCCGATCGAATTGCCGGTGCTTTGTGCGATCCGCGAGGCTCGTTCTTTCGCGTCCTTTGCCGCTTCGCCGAGCATCTCGATCTTCAGGTCGGAAATGCCTGTGTAGTAGTATTTCGGCGCGGCCGATTCAACTAGTATCCCCTGATTGATCAGCTCGGTCGCTTCGCGTGCGACCTGTGCGATCTTTTGCACCTCATTCGAGCGCACTTCGATCGACTGCGATAGCGAATAACCCGTGATCTCATTCGTTTCATTTCCGTCCGAGTCCTTTCCTTTTAAAGTCACCGACGAGATCGCCGAAACGGTCATCTGGGACTCCGGAATTCCTTTTGAGATCAGATACTGCTTGATACGCGGGATGTCGTCGGACAACGCTTTGTAAGCATCGGAAAGCTGCGGCGATTGTCTCGAAACGCCCGCGTTCCAGACGACCAGATCAGATGTGATCCGACGTTTCGCAGACCCGGTGACTGTGATCGCCTCGTCGCCGCTTTTCTTATTCGAATACGACCAACCGAGGATCAACGATGAAATGACCAGGGCGATACCAAGCACCGCCTGGCTGTTAAATAGATTTCTATGACCTTCAATATTCACAAAATGGTCCCTCCAGACCATATGTGAATTTAGAAACATTTTTCGTTACTGCATACGGATTCAAACACAGTGATAGGGTGTGGATAACCACAGTCGCTCGCCCGACGCATTTGTTTGCAATCGAACAACCGCACGGTTACGATTGAATTCAAATAGCTATTTCGGAAAGGTATCTAAACTATGAAATTTCCAGGCGGAATGGACTTAAATTCAATGATGCAGCAGGCCCAGCAGATGCAGGAAAAGATGGCCCGCGAGATGAAGGAAACGGTCGTCGACGCATCGGCCGGCGGCGGTGCCGTGACGGTAAAAATGCGCGGTGATTTCCAGGTCGTCGAGCTGAAGATCTCGCCCGACACCATCAAGGAGGGCGACGTCGACATGATCCAGGACCTCACCGTCGCCGCGCTCGCCGAAGCCCATCGAAAGGTCGAAGAATCGCTTAAAGGCAAGCTCGGCGGAATGCTCCCTCCCGGCTTGATGTAGGTTTGGAGTTCCGCCTTTAGGCGGCCCAGATGTATACGATCAGGTCTTTATTTTACGGAAGCCAGCTAAAGTTGGAACTCCGAACTCAATGTTAGATTACTCCGAACCCGTCGCTCGCCTTATCGACGAATTCAAACGCCTGCCGGGCATCGGCAGCAAGTCGGCGCAGCGGCTGGCGTTTTACATTTTGC
>JAICPV010000107.1 GCA_025929655.1 Pyrinomonadaceae bacterium | reverse complement strand
TCGGCCGCGCCGAGTCCCATCGAACTTTCCGTCCATCCAGAATAAAGTTCGCGGACCTGTTCCGTGACCTTTTCGCGATCGAACTGCGAATGTCGCAGACGCCCGCGCATTTCGCGAGCAAATGCCCGCGTCATCATCAGATCGAATTTCGACTGCGTCTCGCGCGTTAGACGGACCGCCCGGTAAAACCGCGCGAGCGAATAGAAGATCGTGTCGTTAAGCGAGATGGTTACCGAATCGCAAAACCTGCGGATGTGAAACGTTTCGATCGAGGCGTCCGTCGCTTCCAGCTTCTTTCGCCACCGGTCGTACTCGACGCGGAGGCCATCGACCGCCGAATTGCGGGCTTCTTCGTCCGCTCCGGAGCGCGGGTTGAGATGCTTCAGATGCTCTTTGACCGCCGAAACGTCAAACGTCGGCTGCGGTTCCCGAAGCAGCGAGCGCTCGACCTCTGAGAAAAACTTCTCGGCTATTCGAAGGGACATGGCCTCTTCGCTGAGGCGTTCGAAGGTATCGTCGATCATAAAACAATGAGCATCCTGTGAGGCTATTGGATGAGTGTATGAACCAGGCCGTCCTGGGCGATGAGGTATGCCGATGAAATGCGGCCGGCGCGCATCTGGTAGGCAAGAGTTTGATAGCGTGTTTTCAGGGTCGCATTTGTGGGCGTCGGCGTCATCAAATATATCCAGTTTTTCCGCATCAGCATGCTGCCATTGACCTGCCCGTAAAGGCTCCCCGAATACTCGTTCAGTTCGCTTAAACGCGCGTATCGATTACGCGTTGTGTGGTAAGCCACCTGGTCGGTGTGCATTCCACGCAGGCTTACCACGAGCGCCGCCTTTTCCGCGGCATCCTTCGAGCTCATCAGCGAGGGAACCGCGACGGCGGTCAATAACGCGATTATCGCGAGGACCATTACTGCTTCGATCAGCGAGAATCCATTTTGATCGCTGGAAGAATAAAAACTTGCCATTGGTGACATCAATTGTTAGTGAAGTGACATTCCGCGGCACCCGCGCTGCGACGGCCGATTTAATAAGCTATTGTGGCAGAATCACTTGCAGAATCTCGGCGAGGATCGAAGCGGCCCGCTGCGGTTTCCATCGCAAACCGTGTGCCGCCGGCCGAGGCTTTCGGATTCGCCAACTTGTCAGTTTATTTTCAATTATTTATCTTTGGCTTTGGGCCTAATTCGAAATTGATGACAGGAGATTCGTTTGAGTTTATTGCTTGAGGGAAAACGTGCGTTCGTTTCAGGCGGAACGCGCGGAATCGGAGCAGCGATCTGCGAAGTGTTTGCACGCGAGGGCGCCGACGTCGCGTTCAACTACCATTCGAGGGACGATCTGGCAGAAGCCGTAAAATCGAAGATCGAAGCTCATGGCCGGCGGGCACTCGCATTCAAGGTTCCGGTGACCGACCGCTACGGACTGAAGCATATGGCCCGTGAGATCAAAGAGGCGTGGGGCGCGATCAACATCCTCGTAAACAACGCCGCCGTAAATAAGCCCGACAATTTCGCCACCACGACCGATAAGAGCTGGGATTGGGTCATCGATACGAACGTCAATAGCCTCTTCGCCGTCACAAAACCTTTCTACAAGCAGATGATCCGCGAACGGATCGGCCACATCTTGAACATTACGTCCGTCGGAGCTATCAGGTCGCTGCCAACGAGCGTGCATTATGCCACCTCGAAATCCGCGATGATCGGTTTCACAAAATGCCTGTCGCGTGAGGCGGCAAACTTCGGCGTTTCGGTCAACGCGATCGCCGCCGGGATCTTCGACACCGACCTCGCCCACACCCTGCCGGAACGCCTTCTGCAAATGCACGATTTTTGGGTCTCGAAAGGCCGCCTGGGCAAACCCGAAGAGCTTGCGGAATTCGCCGCCTTCATGGTAAGCGACCGCAACAGCTTCATGAACGGCGAAATAGTTACCGTCGACGGGGGCGCGGTTACATAAAGCGTTTGGAGACGCCCGCACGTTCCTGGGTCGTCGCCCGAGTATCTCCGCGGGCTGATTAAGGGCGTAACATCCGAGGTGGCTGGCGGTTGCTCTCCCTCAAGCGCGGGCGGGCTTGGCGTAAGCGGCCTGGGTTTCGCAACAATTACCGAGTGCCTGCGTAATATCAATTATATGAGATCCAGGATACTCGCGGCCGTCGCATTGGTGATCGGCCTGGCTTTCATCGCGGTTGCCCAGGACCCGACGAAGGTCGCGCCGGACAACTATAAGCTGCAGTTCGAAAACGAATGGGTGAAGGTACTTCGTGTTAACTATCCCGCGAATTCAAAGGTGCCGATCCACGACCATTCGAAGGGCCCGGCGGCGTATGTTTACCTGGTCGACAGCGGGCCGGTGCGGTTCGTCCACGAGGATTGGGAGCATCCCGTCCTGACGCGTCCGGCTACCAAAGCCGGCAGCTTCCGCCTCTCGCCGACGCGTTCCGACAACGAGACGCACATGGTCGAAAACAACAGCCCGACGCGAAGCGATTTCCTTCGGATCGAGCTTCTGACCGAAGCACCCGACCGCCAGTCACTTAACGGGAGGTTCAGGCCCTTTGACGGTGACAGATCGAACGGTCTGAACAAAAAGGAGTTTGAAAACTCGCAGCTCCGCGTTACCCGACTGATCTCGAAACCCGGTTCGCCTTTGGAATTATCGGCGCATGCCAACGAGCCTTCGCTGGTCGTCGTCCTCGGCGGCCTGGTTGTCGGTGACACCGTCTGGCTCGCGCCGGATCGATTGAAAACCTTCACCGCCCATGCCGGTTCGCAGATCGAACTCCTCCGCTTCGATTTCAAAACAAAACCGCAAAAGAAATAAGCGGGGCAACGGACAGTTTTCGTTTCCGCGTCTCCGTGTTACCTTTCCACGAATGTCTCCGGAACACTATCGTTACGACACCTTCACCGCTCGAATCGGCGCACTAATCATTGACGGCCTGATCGTTATTCTTCCGACGGTCGTGCTTCAAATCGTCATAGACCAGGCAGCTATCTTTTGGATGAGTTACCTGTTCAGCTTAATCACGACGATCGCAGTTTGGTGTTACTACATACTTGCCCACGGACTGTACGGCCGCACTATTGGAAAAAAACAACAAGTCCTTCGTGTGGTCGATTCGGAAACCGAGCAACCTATAACAATGCTCCAGGCGGTCAAACGCGAACTGCTTAACATAATTGCCGGAATTCTTAGCTTGGGCGCCGCAGCAGTTGTCGATTTTACACCGTTGGCAGAGACCACGATTTCTGCGATAAGCGTAATGACTATGATCATGTATTCAGGCATCTTGGTTGCAGAAATTGCCGTTTGTCTTAACAGTCCAAAACGCCGGGCTCTCCATGACCTGATTGGGGGCACAGTTGTCGTGCGCGATAACGTTTCTGCGGACGCAATATTGACTTAATATTTTGACATTATGGAATGTGTAAGATGCGGGGCGGCGGCGATGGTTGAGGGGTCGCTGATGGACACGGGAGGCGGCGGAGGGGTTGCTTTTGTTTTCAGCGCGATCTCCCGGTGGAAGAGCATTTTTGGCGGCGGCAATCGGACGATCAAGGCCTTCTCGTGCCTTCATTGCTCCCACCTGGAGCTGATGGTGGAGTTCACCGACAAAGACCGCAAAAAATACCAGGAATTCGACGGCCCGCAGCCCGGCGTGCTCGACCGCATTTCCGATCCGGACCAATAACGCCGCGGACATTTCTTTCAATGTTCATTCCCGGGCCGGAGACGATCTGACAACCAGGAAAAAAGAAAGTGCAAGACAAGCGAGGCCGACGGCTGTCGCGATGGCGACGGCACACATTTCGGCGGCTCCGTAGTCGAGCTTGCCGCCTTCTAAAAGCTCGAACATCCTGCCGAAAGTCGCGCGCCAGCCATTAGCAACGCTCCAAGCATAAGCGGCGCAGAGAACCGCAGGCGACCGATCGGGCCTGGCCCGCAGCGACCGCATCGCGCCCCAAAACAGCAGCGCCATCGCGATCAGATCGACGATGTAGAACGGGTTCCAAAGTCCCTCGGGGACCGAGACGTAAGTTTCAACCGGAAAATATACAACAAGTGCTCCCAGCGTAAACCAAGCCAGCCCGGTCTCTGTTTTCCTCAAGTCCACGGTACGGAGATGATAGCCGATTTCTGATCGCCGTGCCCAGGCAGAAGCCTGACCGTTAGGGAGGGTTAAACGGTCAGCGTAACTTTGCGGGGAACATACTGGGATCGATTTCGTGTTCTTTCGTTTTCGGTAGGCCCTCCTTCACGGCCAGGCCGCTGCTATGTTTTTCTCTTTCGCGGCATATGAGCGGCGAGCACGCTTTCTTTCAAATTCAGGATCAGCACGCCGTCGGTGTCGATCTCGGCCGTTGGGGAAATGGTGAATTTTGATTCGGAAAAGCGGCTGTTTGGTTCGGAGCTTTAGTTCTCCAGCCGTTCCTTCGCGCGGACGATGAAGACCTTGATCATTTCGCTGATGCGTTTGGCCATTTCGTTGCTGATGAGCGTCTCGCCGGCAAGGCCCGCAAGCATGTGAAGCTCGCGTGCCGAACGGCGTCGAAGCTCGACCATCTGCGAGAAATGCACGAGGGTTACGTTTTTCGCCTTTTCGAGGAATTCCGCCGAAAAGCGAAGCAGATTCTGCGTTTCGACCGTGGCGGGGAACCATTCCACACGTTCGTCGCTGTTCTCGGCGAGCTCGGTGGCAAACTTGGTCATCATCGGCCCGACGAACGGAATATCGGCCTCCACCTTCCAATGCGCGACACCCTTGGCATCCGTATGAATGCTGAGGATCCCGGGCATCAGGTCAGCGAAATTCTTTAGGTCGGTGAAAAATTCACGGACCCTTTCGGCACTTGACCTGACCTCGATGTTATCGCTGTAACCCGCCTTAATAGTGAACATACGTCAACAATCTAAAATGGAAAGTGGAGAATGGTTAGTATAGGACCCGACCGAACACGTTGTATTATTTTTCGTTTTCCATTTTGGATCTTTAACTATTAAAACACGCCGTTAAACAGGATCGAGTTGAAAAACGGCCTCGTAAGGGAACGCGTCATGCCGCGGAAGAAAGGGTCTTCGGCGAACAGGATAACATGCCCGCGGCCCTGCGATTCATCGATCAGATACGATGTCCCGGCAAGCAGGCGTTCGGTATTGCCTTCCCAGGTGAAGCCGGAAACCGTCAGGGGCCGCGTCGGATTCGCGTCGAAAACCATCGCGTTGGTACCTTCTTTTGAATATCGGAAGAAATAGCCGCTGGCCAGCAATACGGGCACTGTATTTTTGTTCGTACCGAAATTTAAATACGCGGTGCGGTCGACGGTGGCCCTCATAATGGCTCCGGGAAGCGGCTCGGGGACCTTGTTCGCGTCGGCCGATGGCGACGCGATCGGCGGCAGGCCCGGAGCGACCGCGTCGTTGAGGTCGGTGATCTCGGGTGTAGGGCTGGCACTTGGAGAAGGTGAAGGCGACGGCTTTTCATCCGGAGTCTTGGCTTTCTGCTCATCGTCCTCGCTGCCGACGAGTTTGATCGACGTCAGCCCGACGTCCTTCAGGGCGGCGAAAACCGACGAGCCGCGCATCGTGATTATCGTGCCGCCATTCGACGCAAAGTCCTTCAGCATCGAAACCCCAGCGGTGCCGAAGGAGCTCATATAGCGGCTCGCCGAACCGTCGGGCAGGATAAGAACGTTGTAATCTTTCAAACCGCTGCGCAAATTTGCGATCGGCATCGGCGTGAATTTTATGCCGTATTTTTCAAACGTCCACCAGATGACACCATACGATTCCTGCGAGATACCTTCGTCGGCGGCGATCGCAATCTTTGGGATCCGAAGCGAGGGAACGGATTCGCCTCCGATCCCGGTGTCGCCCTCTTCCGGGTAGCCGGAGTTGACGGCAGTGACGTTCACGCCCATTTCGCGTGCATATCGGGCGATCGTGTCATGCAGAGTGTCGGGATTTCGGGAGATCCTGACCACGAACGTGCCGGGCTGCCAGTTTCTGCCGCCGGCGTTAAGCTGCCTGGTCGAGACCGCGACGCGGAAGCCGTTCTGCAAAAGACGCATCACCATAGCCGGCGTTGTATCCGTCTCATAGGGAATGATATATGCGACAGACGCCCGGCCGTTTACATTGCCACGCTTCGCGTTTTCAAGATGCGCGGCGTCGACCATCGTGGCGGGAACGTTGGATGTTTCCTCGGTCCACCACGCGTCGACGCCGAACACAAGCGGCAGCGACCATGCGGTAATGTCGTAAAACCCGTAATCTTCCTTCGGCTGTCCCTTACCCCGCATTTGATTACGGCGGAATCGGCGCATCTGCTCTTCGACGAATGCTTTATCTTGTGGCGTATCCTGTTCCAACACTGCTTTCAGGTAAATTCGCTGCGGCTGATCGAGATCGATGATGTAAGAGCCGGCAGGGAACGTCCGCGAAACCGCAGGAGAATTCTTTTCCAGGTATGTGTGCGCCGTCGTTGAGGTCAACGGGCTTGTCGATGTTTTGACCTCGACGTTTGAAAGCCGAAGCACTTCGATCAACTCGGCGGCCTTCACGCGGTCGCTTGATGGATCGATGATGACGCGTTTCATCTTTGCATTACGATGATCGGCCATCGCCCGCGCACGAAAATCGTAGAAATCGCGGATACGGTCCGCTTTATGCTTCGACGTAGTTTCCAGGGTCGCGAGTGAAGCTACATAATGTTTCGCGATAGCCGAGCGAAACGTAACGATCGTGCCGTCATCACGGGTCCAATTAATTCCTTGGGGCCCGCCGCTGTCGGTTTCATAGGTCATTCCGGATGCGCCCTGAAGAGACGGATACATGTCCCAGTAACCGGGATAGAACGCATCGAAAATATCGCGAACGTAGTATTCCCAACGGTTTGCCTCGAACGCTGCGGCGTTGGCGCGGCCATACACATCGAGCCATTTGTTGTATTGCGGCTGCGGCAGGTTAGGATTTATCGGCAGCGCAACCGGCGGAAAAAAATATTGAGTGGTTTGTCCGTGGTGATCGACCGCGACCTGCGGGTTCCATTCCATATA
>JAICPV010000364.1 GCA_025929655.1 Pyrinomonadaceae bacterium | reverse complement strand
CTGGGCGGTGTGATCGAAAATGCTTTGGGGGTCAAACTCGAAGACCATATCGAAAAGGTTGTTATCGTCGTCGTTTTCCTTTCTCTTTTACCGCCTATGATCGAATTCATAAAGCACAAATTTGGAAAGCATCCTGATGTGATCGATGACGCGATAAATGTTATCGAGGACGACAAGGCTGTATCGTAAACAAGAATTGACTTACCCTGCCGGGTAACCTACACTCAAATACTTGATTTATCGGGGCGTGGCTCAGCCTGGTAGAGCGCACGGTTCGGGACCGTGAGGTCGGAGGTTCAAATCCTCTCGCCCCGACCATTAAAGTGAAAAAGTGAAAAGGTGGAAAGGTATAAAGAACTTTTTCACTTTTTCACTTTTTCACGTTAATTGGTAAGTGGCAACACTTGTGGGCGTTTCAAAGCAGCGAACCTTGTGCACTCGGACGCGTTCGTCCGCGACCTGCGAATTCAGGTATTCCAAAACATATCGAGCGATGTTCTCGGCAGAGGGATTCAGTTCTTCGTCAAAGGGCGG
This sequence comes from Pyrinomonadaceae bacterium, assembly GCA_025929655.1. Lineage (GTDB taxonomy): Bacteria > Acidobacteriota > Blastocatellia > Pyrinomonadales > Pyrinomonadaceae > OLB17. The sequence goes on along the minus strand of JAICPV010000364.1, from coordinate 2,803 downwards.
CAGCTCGTTCAAGTTTCGGTGGTCGAGGTATTTCACTATTTCGTCTGCCGCTTTTTTTAATTCGACAAAATCGATCAGCAGGCCGATGTTATTTAGCTCTTCGCCTCCTGCATAGATCTCGAGCTTGTAATTGTGGCCGTGCAGGTTCTCGCACTTCCCCTTGTACCCTCGCAATTGGTGGGCGGATGAGAAATCGCGTTCGATCATCACTTCGTAAAATCCCGGCATAAATAGCATCCTGCAATTGAGAACTGCACAACAAAGCACCAAAGGTGCGAGGGTAATTCAGCCAGGGCCACCGGCCCTGGGAATCGTCAAAATAATGATCTAGCCGCAAAGCGGCGTCGTAAACCTAATCCCAAACGTAACGTTCATCATATTCGATGCCGTGTTTTTCCAAAAACAAGATGAACTCGTCTTTGTATGTCTGCTTTCGATGGTGTTCTTTTTGATTCTTGATGTACCGCGTAACGGAGGGAACGCTCGATCTGACGGAAAAACATCCGTATCCGGCCTGCCATTGAAACGAAGAGAATTCCGTCCCTTTAGTCTTGATCCATTTCGAACTTCGTTTCTTGATCAGTTCTACGATCTTCGCGATCGACCAGATGCGGGACAAAGTAATCAATAGGTGGATGTGATCCTTATCGCCACCGATGACGACAGCAGGAGAATGGCATTCGTCGTATAGGATCTTTGCGATATACGCGTATAGTTCGGGTTCGATCCGGTCAGTGATAAACGGCTGACGGTGTTTGGTTGAAAAGATCACGTGGACGAATAGATGGGCGAGAGATTGAGGCATAATTTTGCACTTCGCCGCGTTGCGGCTCGCGATTATTTCCGACCATTTCCAGCGGCGTTGCCGCTGGCTAAATTACAAACGCACCTTTGGTGCTTTGATCGTTATCGCCATTGGTAGAAGACTTTAGAACATCTTCGACCTGAATCAAGTCACTCGTAATGCGCATACGCGGCAAACTTGTCAAAAAATCGCGGCCGTAGGGCTTGGTGCGGATGCGCGGATCGAGGATGGCGATAACTCCGCGGTCGGTGCGGCTGCGTATGAGGCGGCCGATTCCCTGCTTCAATGAGATCACGGCCTGCGGTATGCTGTAATCCGAAAACGAACGGCCTCCGTTCTCATCGATGAATCGCGAGCGTGCGGCGACGATCGGGTCGGTCGGCACGGCGAACGGAAGCTTATCGATGATCACGCAGGAAAGCTGTTCTCCCTGCACGTCGACGCCCTGCCAAAAGCTAGCGGTCGCGAAGAGCACCGCGTTCGGAGTTTCACGAAAACGTTCGAGCAGGCCGGTTTTCGACATCGAGCCCTGAACGAAACATGGAAAGTTCACCCTCGCCGAAACCAGTTCGTAGAGCGCTGTCATCGACACATTGCTGGTGCAAAGTACGAACGCGTGTCCCTTCGTGACGGAAATTATCTTTACGATCTCCGCGGCCGCGAGTTGAGTGAATTCCGGCGAACGCGGATCGGGCATCGCCTTTGGCAAATAAAGGACCGCCTGTTTTTCGTAATCGAAAGAAGACTCGGCGGTGAAGCCAGAGGTCTTTGCCGTGTCCAGCCCAAGCCTTTCACGAACGAAATTGAAAGAACCCGAGCTCGACATTGTGGCCGAGGTCAAAATACATGATTCAACCTTATCGAAAAGCTTTTCGCGGAGAAGCTCTGAAACGTCCACCGGCGAGGCGCGCAGGAAAATTCCCTTGCCGCGACGCTCGAGCCAGTAGACGTAATTTCGCTCGGCCTGCGTGACGACGAAATCGAGGTCGAAGCGCGTTTGCCGAGTCCGCCGCAGCATGCTTTCCGCCTCCGGCATTTGATCGGCAAATTTCATCAGAATCGTTTCGAGGCTCGAAAGTGAACTGTCGAGTGCGAAATAAGCCTCGCCGAGCGGCGTCGGTTTGTTGTCCCCTTTCGTGGTTCGTTGCGAAAACACGTCGGGTAGCAGCGGAAAGCGTCCGTCCGTTTTTGCCTGCCGAAAGCGCAGCCAGAACTGGTCAGCGACGCCCATTATTTTTGCGGCTAGCTTTGTCAGGTCACGCGTCACGACCGCGTCCCCGATCGGAAGATTGTCGGTGTCGCGGACGAGCTCGTCGATCTGGAAGTTCGAGACCTGAAATCCGAAATAGTCCGACGCTATGTCCTCGATCAAATGCGCCTCATCGAAGATCACCGCTCCGTAATCCGGTATCACCTTCCCGAACTGGTTCCCGCGAACGTTCAGGTCAGCGAAGAAAAGATGGTGGTTCACGACAAGTATATCCGCCTTGTCGGCACGGTTGCGCATTCGCGTGATGAAACACGGGTCGAAGTCGGGGCAATTCTGCCCAAGGCACGTTTCCGAACGCGCATTCACGCGATTCCAGAATGAAAGATTCTCAGGAAGGTCGACGAGCTCCCGCCGGTCGCCGTGATCTGTTTCATGGATCCAGCGGCTGACCTCTCGAAAATGATCGATCTCGTTTAGCCCTTCCAGGACCGGCTGATGCTCGGCCTTTTTCACGCGGTAGAGGCAAGCGTAGTTCGAGCGGCCCTTCATGTATTCTGCGGTGAATTTTCGCGGCAGTATCTTCTGCAGAAAAGGAATGTCCTTTTCCATCAATTGTTCCTGCAGATTCTTGGTGCCGGTGGATATGACCACGCGTTTTTTCTGGCCGAGAGCTGCTGCGATCGCAGGTACCAGATACGCGAGCGTCTTGCCGGTACCGGTTCCGGCTTCGACGATCAAATGACGGCGCTCCGCCAATGCCTGCTCGACCTTTTCCGCCATCTGTATCT
>JAICPV010000360.1 GCA_025929655.1 Pyrinomonadaceae bacterium | reverse complement strand
ACTATGAAGGTGACAAGATCTTAAAATCATTTATTTTCGTGACGGAAGACGGCAATTGTAAGATTGACGATATTTACACTTTTCGCGGTGAATTTCAGCCTGCCGAAAGTCTGAATAGTTACTTGCTGCAACACTATTAAATGAAATAATTGCGACCTCGACGAAGAACACTTGCTAGCTCGCGGAAAACCGGTTTATTTCACATAAATGCCAAACGTCATCGTAATCGCCGGGCCGAAGGAATCCAAAAACAATTGAATTTGTATCGGAAATGCCTAGAATATCTCCTGAGGAAGAAATGAACACGATCGAAGGAATAGTGAAAAATGGACAGATCGTCCCGCTCGGAGACGTCGATCTTGAGGAGGGTTCGCGGGTCCTGGTTGTGCTTTCTGACGGAGATGACCAAGATTTTTGGTTGGGAGCGACTGAAGAATCGCTGAGAGCAATCTGGGACAACAAGGAAGACGACGTCTATGCCGAACTACTCGCGAAATGAGATAGTCCTGGTTCGATTTCCGTTTTCCGATCTCACGAACGCAAAGGTCCGACCCGCCGTTGTTATCAACTCTGCCCATTCTTCACACGATCTATTTCTGGTCGCCCTAACGACGAAGACAGCGAATTTGTTAGGTGGTGAGTTCATTCTTTCAGAATGGAAGTCCGCCGGTCTGAATGTTGAAACCGCCTTAAAGCGTGGAATATTTACCATTCACGGACGCCTAATTTTGAAATCAATTGGTTCGCTAGCCGCCGTTGATGCCGACGAGTTGGACCGTTCACTCCGATTTTGGCTCAACTTGTAGTATGCCTAACGTTCGCAATAGTTATGAGCACATATTCAGCAAAGATAATTTGGAAAGTCGACTCGCCTGATACTTTCACGAAAGGCCGGTATACGCGCGGGCATACGTGGATGTTTGACGGCGGGACGATTGTTCCGGCATCGAGTTCGCCGCATTCGGTGAGGTTACCGTTTTCAGTCGAAGAGGCCGTCGATCCGGAAGAGGCACTAGTCGCGGCAGCTTCGTCGTGTCACATGTTGTCATTCCTGTGGGTCGCCTCGCGAAAAGGCTTCACTGCTGAGACGTATGAGGACGACGCCGTCGGCGAGATGACGAAGAACGACCTTGGGAAAGAATGGATCTCCAGGATCATTCTCGGCCCGACGATCGTATGGATCGGCGATGCACCCGATAATGATCAGCTCGCCAAGCTGCACCACGAGGCGCATGAATTGTGTTATATTGCGAACTCGATAAAGTCCGAGGTGGTGGTCAAAGGATTTGAATAGCTGAAGAGGCGAGGCAGGCGCCCTTCCGGATTGAGACTGGCTAACTGGGACCCGGGTATTTACAGGTCATGTAAAATCACGTTTGCAATTTAACTACTTGCAGTCAGGAAGGGCCTGCTTTCTTGTATATGTTCCGCCGAATTTTACTGATCACATTTATTGCTGCCATATGTTCATGTTCCCTCGGTACCCGTACGACGTCGATCCGGGGCCGAGTGCACTCAGGCGCGCAGATCGTCGGCGGCGGTGATGTTAGATTGAGCAGCAAGGATCAGGAAGCAACCGCACAGATCGGCAAAGACGGCTATTTTCGGGTCACCCTCGAACATCCTGCCGGAGAAAGGCTCGAATTAAAAGTCCTTCAGCCGGGATTTGAGCATGATCCTATAGAATTCAACTCGGCGGATGCACCGCAGGGCGAAATGGACATCAATCTTCGCCGCCTCTTCAAACCCGGTTCTCCGATCCGCTAGGCGATCACTTAGGGTTTCTTGGCTTTCGAAGTTTCTGCCGCTTCGATCTTCGTCACGGTGTTTGCGGGGCCGTTGTCGGTCAATGTCGCCTTTTTGCCGTTCGCGTATTTTGTGTGTTCGACAACGTTTTCCGAACCGTTGAATACGATAGATGTGAAAGCGACTCCGGCGATGCGATTGCGATCACCGTTGATCATGAGCTGACGGCAGACGCCTTTGATGTTAACGGTCTTCCCGTCACCGTTGATGCGGACCTCATTGTAATTCTTGCAATCGACAACCTTTTTCTCATCCGCGGGCGGAATCGAGATTCGCGGGCCTTCCTGCGTTGCCTCTACGGCGATCGAATCGGCGAGGTCGATCTGTTCGACGACCTCCGGCGTTTTCGCGGGCGTCGGTGTCGTAGTGTATTTCTCGACGCTCCTGCTTGCGATGCCGCTTTGCGGATCGCAGCCGATTATAAACGCAGCCGACGCCAGCACGGAAAACAGGATCAAGTTTTTCATAGCTAGATAGTATTCAAACTTCGCCGTAAAATCACCTTATTTTACGCGAACCGTGATGACGGCGATCTCCGGCGGGACGAGAAACCGAAACGGAAGAACGCTCGTGCCGGTACCGGTCGTGACGAAAAGATCGAGCCCGCGGTCGCGAATATTACCCGCAGCGTACTTCTGCCCGTAGCTCGACGGCACGATCGGGTACCCGAGAATGGGCAGCCAAACCTGCCCGCCGTGCGTGTGCCCGGCGAACATAAGCTTCATTTCGTTCGAGATCGCCAGCTCGCCGGTGATCATCTCGAGCACGTCCGGGCTATGTTCCAGAACAATGATGTTTCCCGCGCCTCGATTCCCGTCGAGTATCGATCTTGCCTCGTTCGAAAATTCACGCCAGCTGCGGGCTTGCTGGTGATCGCGGAGTCCGAGGATTCGCAGGGAGCGGCCGTTTCGCTCGATCGTCGCAAGTTTGCCGTCAAGAACGTTTATTCCCACGCTTGATAGTTCCGCGGTGACCATTTGGCCGTTATACCAGCCATCGTGATTGCCGAGCACGGCGAACACTCCGTGCCTGGCCCGCAAACCGCTAAGCAGGTTTGCGATCTCAGAAATGGGCATTTTCAGCGGCCTTTCTGCGATGGTTTTCCTTTCGAACCGCTGCTGCGAAACGTAATCGCCAAGCAGGAAGATCGCGTCGGCGTTCTGTTCGTTCGCGGCATTCACGATACGTTTTATGCTCTCGGCATCGCCGCCCCGCGAGCCGCCGTGAATGTCGGAGATCAAGACCGCGCGAAAATCGTTGAACTCAGGCTCCCAGCCTTCGACCGCGATCGTCTTTTCTTTTATGACGAGGCGAAAGGGTTCGATGAAATAAGAATAAGCAAGGGAAAGCAATAAAACTGCTGCGGCGACCAGCACTGCGAATTTCAGAATAAGAGCGGGGGCAGCCGCCTTTCCTGACTGCAATGGGTCATGTTGTTCTATCGTCATTATGACTCTGGATAATTCTGCAGACGCAAGAAAACCACTTTCCGTCACTAAGGGCTTGTCCCGCACTGCTTAGGAGGCGAAATACTTCATCCAGCGCTCGTCGACCAACTTTACTGTTTCGGGATCGGGCTCGACCTCTTT
>JAICPV010000068.1 GCA_025929655.1 Pyrinomonadaceae bacterium | reverse complement strand
TCGTCCTGAACCACAAGACGATGACCGTCCACGTTTCAGAGATCGCTCAGGCTGTAAAGGATTTTCGCCCAGATGCGATCGTGATGAGCGGAACCTACAGCGATTTCGATTATTACAATGCGAAGCACCTGGAAGCGTTCAAACGATTCATTCATTCTACCGAAATTCCGTTGCTGGCGATCTGCGGCTCTCATCAGCTTGTCGGGCAGTCGTTCGGTGCTCCGCTGAAAACGCTCGACGAGCTGGAGTTAAGCGAGAAGCGGACCGGCCGCGTGCTCGAGTATCAGTACCGTTTCGTCAAGATCGTCGACCGCGATGACCCGATCTTCGACGGCATCGAGGATAAGGTACGCGGCGTTTGGCAGGACTACACAACGCAGGACGACATCCTCCGCGTTTGGCAAAACCACGGCGTGCAGGTCATGGGCGTTCCGGCCGGTTTCAAGCTGCTTGCGACGTCATACCTTTGCAAAAACCAGATGATGGTGAAGCGTTCCGAGGGGCAATTGATCTATTGCGTGCAGTTTCATTTGGAGAAATCGTTTGAAGACTGGTCGAAGAACCCTACGCGATGGGAGCACCCGAACGAATCGCGCGACGGCCGTATTCTCTTCGAGAATTTCTTGAAGCTCGCCCTCAAACATAAACCGTAAGCGATCTCACGAAGACAAAAAAGCGGAGGCTGGATCCTCCGCTTTTCGCGTTTTTTTGAAATTCGTCTATTTTTCGACAACGCCGAGAACAAAATTACTCACCGCTACCATGCCGCCTGCGAGGCTGGCGGAATTGTACTGGATCGTGGAGTTGCCGCCGCCCGACAGGTCGTACTGCGGGGCGAGAAATGTCGTGCTCACCGGGTTCGACACCGGTAGCATGCTGCTGTTCACGTAAGGCGCGACGACCATATTTCCCTGGATCGTGCCGTTACCGGCACCTTGCCGTATCACGCCTCCCTGTCCGGTCACTATTATCAGGCCATTGAAACTGAAATTGCCCTGCAGCGTCAGCTGGCCGGTCACCACGAGGATGCCGCCGCCGTCGCCGGTTAAACTGCAATTACCGTCACAAAACGTAATTCCCTGTGCCGTCACATTGTTCCCGAAATCCGGCGGCTGCACGCCGCTTGCGTAATATCGCCCGGAAGCGTCCGCCACGTTGTAAAACGACTTGATCGTCTTATCCAGCTCGGCCGGGCTAGAAAGCCACCTCGGCGTTTCGTTGGTTATGTTCGACGGAGCTCCGACCACAGTTCCATTGAACGGATGCGGCGGCTGGCCGTCGACTGAACCCTGAACGACGTCGAGATTCGTATCGTTTGAAGTGCCGATCGGCGGAATAATATCCGTCGAAACGGCGTCGTCGCCTGAATAGACAGCGACTGTCGACGAACCGGGATGAAAGTTAAAGCTGGTGGCAGGGAGCGGGGCCGCGGTAGAGACCGGGCCGACCAATGTAAGCGTAGCGGGTGCACTTAGTCCGTTGAAGAAATCCTTCTGAATTATCGCCTCAAGCGTTTTCGTAGCCCCTCGTGGTCCGTAACCGACAGCTGTCAGCAAAAGCCGCGTCGGTTCGGGCGATGTCATTGTGCCCGTGATCACGTTATTGCCGAGCTGCAAGTCCGCTTCGTAGCCCCATCGCTGCGGAGGCCCGGTGATCGTCTGGTTCACCGGCGAGCCCCAACCAAAGCCTAAGGTCATAATGCTGCCCGCCATGGTGAAAGTCTGGGCGTCAAAGATGATCTTCGGGGGTTGAGCATTATTCGGATTGGTTTCTATATATCCGCGGATCGAGCGGTCCAGGTCGTACGGCTTGGTCATTCTGATAAAGATCTCGAATCGGTTGAAGGCGGGGATATCCGCGCCCGTTCCGATGATCTGTACATTAAAGGTTCCCCAGTTCGTGCTGGCCGGGGTAGTGCCGCCGGCATCCAGATCGGTTACCGTAGCCGGGATGTACTGGATTATGACCTTGTTCGCGCCGTTGGTGTAGGTCTTTTGGGCGGGATTCCCCGCGTCGGCATCGTTAAACTTGCCGCTGGTGGTAAAGGAAACTATCGAACCTGTATTATCCGGGTCCTTTATTGAAAGACTATAGGCGAAACCGTTGTTCGGCGTGTACGTGTTTTCGCTGATCCCTACTCGATCGGTATAAGTCGAATGATAGCTCATCCAGCGCGACAGTCGCGGACCTCCGGACGTATCGCCTGTCACATTCGAAGTGGAAAGCTGCAGCGCCTTTACAAAATTGATCTTGTTAGCCGGATCGGTAACGGGCTTGGATGAATCGATCAGCGGGCTCGGAACGACATTTCCGCGCAATACGTTAACGGCCGACTGGATACCGCTTTCCGCGGCATTATATGCCTGCTGCTCTGCGGTCAGGTCGGTAACGTTCGCCGTGTTCATCGACGATTCCATCAGTAACCCGGCACTCGCAACTAAAAGCAAAAATGAGATCAAAAGCGCCATCACGATGGCGGCGCCTCTTTCATTTTTTCGATCGCGTTTCGGTTTATTCACTTCAACCTTCATCTTTGTTGCTCCAGATCGACAGTTAATATTGCCGAAGCATGTAATTCGAATTTCGCAGCGTCACGTCGGTCGAGAACCGAACCTGCTGGTTGTCCGGCTGGCCCACGACCGGGTCCATATTCACCGCAACGGTGATCCGAACGCGGCCCGTATCAGCTGTGGGTACGTCCGTCTCGGTCGGTGTAGAATTGGCGCCGGCGTAGTTGTAATACTTAAAGACGACGTTACTGATCCGATTGACGACCACCGATGTTTGAGGGCCGTAGACACCGGGCGAGGTCTCGATTCCGTACGGATCGTACCGCACGATCGAATTCGTAGCGTCGTCGAAAAAGTATGTGACATCTTCGCCCGGTTGATTTGTCGAAACGACGGTAGAACCCGCGGGTGCGGTTCGCGGCCCGGTGTTCAGGTAGTTCGAACGAATCCGGATCTTGTTTGCATCCGAATCGGCGAGGATTATCCCGTTGCTGGATAAAAGCGTCGAGTCGCCGTCGTATATCCCGAATCCTGTATTTCCAACCTCGCGTGAGATGACGTTCAAGGCTGCTTGGGCGGAAGTCAGAGCGTCCGTCTTCCGGCTTTCACGGCTCCGTATGCCGAGGGTGCGCGACATCACCGATGAGACGATCCCGAGCAGCGTCAGCATTATGACCATTGCTACGGCGAGCTCGATCAATGAAAATCCGGCCTGTGATTTGGCTCTTTGTTTTTTCATCGCTTAATTCCCCCTCACGCGGCGAAGATATACCCTTGCGGGCACGGCCGCCTGCCAGCCCGGGCTGGGATGTTCGAGCTTCACGCTCACCATGATCTCTTTGATCGATGTCGGGGTGGTTTCGTCCTGCAATCCTGGAGTGAAAGGATCGTTATCGACTTCCACGGTAACGCTGAATGTGCCTCCGTTAGGTGAAACAACGGTCCATGGCGTTTTAGCTCCGCCCTGTAGTTCGGAATCGGTGATAGTCGGCGTGAACTTGTAGCTTCGCAGCTTCTCCACCTCTTCCTGAAGAACTGCCAGGGCCTGCGCTCTGGAATTGTTGCCTGCGTTGTAGGTGATCGCGTACGTGAACGTGAAAAACACTCCGAGCAGGGCAACAAGGATGATCACCATCGCGACGCATACTTCGACTAGCGAAAAGCCCTCTTCCGCCTTAACAGGATTTGGTGTTCTATTCAGGTTCGGTGTAAACATGATTTCTTTACTGTTTATTGGCATTTGCCGTTGGTGCGCACCCACATCGGCGAGTGACAGACGCATCCCTCAGACTCTCGCTGTCCGTATGCACAAGCTAACGGCGTTGCAGTCGGCGATGCAGACGGATCGACGCTCGGCGATACCGACGGGTCCACGCTGGGGGATACGGAAGGATCGACACTCGGCGACACCGACGGGTCAACAGACGGACTCGGGGCGGCATTGCTGTTTGCGATATCCCATACGGCAAGAAGCGGATTAACCTGCGAATTAACGTTCACGTTCGACACGGCTGGACTCGAAAATGTGGGAACGGTCGTCCCGCCGGTCATCATCGAGGCAGTTCCGGTCGGCGATACGAAAATGATGTTGGAGTTTGAAGCGTTGGCGGTCGTCATCGTGCACGGCGTGTTGCAGAACACGACTTCCGGCACGTCGTCCACAGGTGCCGAACACGGGCCTGAGGAAACACTGCCCCGCCGGTCGAACCTTATCGTCACGGGAAAGCTCGTGTCCTCTCCGACAATACGAACGTCACTGCGGTCGGCGAAATCGACGACGCGCGCTTCCGTGGCCGTTTCGATCGTCCCGTTTTGATTTAGATCCATCAAAAGCGAGAAGGATGAAGCACTTGTGATGGTGACCCGAGACATGTTGTCGCAGTCTATCGCTCGGCGCTTTACTGAATCGAAACGCGCCCTTTCCAGGCTCACTTTGAATTCCCGCGCGATGTTCTGGCGGTCGAGATTGACGCCGGCGTTACCGAATTGTGCAACGGCGATCGTGACGAGGATGATAATGACCGTAAGGACGATCAACAGCTCCATTACAGATTTGCCGTTCTGGGCCCGGGGGATAAAGTTCATCATGATTTTGGCGGAAATTCGTAGGTGCTGAATTTCAAAGGAAACGGGATTCTGGGGGGTCCCGACCGAACAATTATATTTCGGGTACCCAACAATGTCAATAAATGTTTAACGTATAGCAACATCCAGAAAAGGAACTGAGCACTATTTATACAAAAAGCCGCATCTGTGTGCGGCTTTTAAGTTTATTGTTTGCAAACTTTACTCAATCGAAACAGCGATCTGGAACATTTTCCAGCGTGTTTCGCATTAGCATGTCCACAACCTGGTTAAAGTCGCCGCCCGTCTCTTCATACACCCGAAGCTGCTCGTCGGCCGACGTGCCGCGATCGAGGATCGTATGGATATGTTCGACCTCCTTGCGCGAACCAAGCGGATCGAGCACCTCGTCCACGAAGTCGAGAAGTTCGCGGATCAGGTCTTTCGCCGGCACCTCCTTCTGCTTTCCGAGATCCAGTAATTTGCCGTCGAGCCCGTAACGGATCGCCCGCCACTTATTTTCGAGGATCAGCCGCCGATGGTAGATGCGGAAGCCGAGGTTGTTGTCGATCAGGCGATGCAGCTTGCACACGATCGCCTGAAAAAGCGCGGCCACGGCGATCGTGTCGTCGACGCGCGTGGGAATGTCGCAAACGCGAAATTCGAGCGTCGGAAACTTGTAATGCGGACGCACGTCCCACCAGATCTTTGATCCGTCCTGAATGCAATTCATATGTATCAACAGGTCCAGGTAGGTCTGATACTGCGCGTAAGATTCGAAATGGTCCGGTACCTCGGTGCGCGGAAATTTCTTGAAAACTTCGGAGCGATACGATTTCAGACCTGTGTTGAATCCAAGCCAAAACGGCGACGAAGTGGTCAGGGCAAGCACGTGCGGCAGGAAGTAACGCGCGGCGTTCATGATGTGGATGCGCCGCTCGATATCGGGGATACCGACGTGAACGTGCACCCCGAAGATCAAAAGCGAGCGCGCGACCATCTGCAGCTCGTCAACGAGCAGCTTGTATCGGTCTCCATCGTATATTTCCTGTTCGGACCATTTCGAAAACGGGTGGGTTGAAGCGGCGACGATCGCCATTCCCTTCTTTTTCGCGAGGCCGGAAATTATGCAACGCAAGGTGGTTATGTCCTCACGCGCTTCCTGAATATTGGCGCAGACGCCTGTCCCGACCTCGATCATCGACTGGATCATCTCGGGCTTGATCTTTTCGCCAAGCAAAAGTTTCCCTTCGTCGAGGATCTCGGAAACATGCGATTTAAGTTCGCGTGTTTCAGGGTCCACGATCTGAAATTCTTCCTCGATCCCGAGCGTAAACTGGTCAAACATAATCAGGTCGCACTCCCGGCCGGTCGATCGTTGATCTGAGCGATATTTAAATTCTACTTTATTTCCAAATCACTCTGTACCGGCAGCGCGTTAATTCAACGCCCGCGGGCAAGCGCGATGAATTCCCTGGCGGCGTGCGATAAAACCGCGTTTTTCCGGTAGACGATGTTCAGCTTTCGCGTCAATTTCAGTTCGCGGACCTCGATCCCGACCAGGCTGCCTTTCTCGATCTCGGAAACCGCGCTCAGCCGCGGAACCAACGCAATGCCGGAACCCGCCTCGACCAGTCTTTTGATGGCTTCGAGCGACGGCAGCTCGATCGCGATGTTCAGTTTCGTGTCGTTGTTTTCAAAGGTTTCGATCACATGCTTTCTGTACGGCGATCGAGCGTTGTGGGCGATAAGCCGTTCGGTCCCGAGCTCGCCGATCGGAACTTCTTTCTTCGAAGCGAATCTGTGACCTTTCGCGACGATGAGTACAATGTCATCGCTGCCGATACTTACAGAAACAAGGGCTGGATCCTTCGGCTTGAACGAGAGAACGCCAAGCTCAACTTCACGCGAGGCGATCTCGTCGGGGATACGGCTCGCCACGCCGCGCTTCACCTCGATCTTCACATCCGGATGTTTTAGATGAAATTCATTCACGATCGGCAGGATCGCGAATACCGTGTGCTCGTTCGCGCTCAATGTGATCTTTCCGGATCTCACGTCACGAAGGTCTTTAACGGCTGCCAACGCGTTTTGGCGAAGATTCAGGATCTGTCGGGCATAACCGATCATCACATCGCCGGCTGCGGTCGGCGTGCCGTCCTTCGAGGAACGGTCGAAAACAGGCGCCCCGAGCTCCTGTTCGAGCCGCCGGATCGTCTGGCTAACGGCGGGCTGCGTCCGGCCGAGAACCTGGGCGGCTCGAGAAAAACTCTTCTCCCTTGCGACCGTTACCAAAACTTCCAATTGACCGATGTCCATCTTTGTTAGCGGATATAGTTTAGGTTATGAATATCCATATTGCATAAGGTACGCCGCGTTTTTGAATTAGGGATGCAAAATCCACGCTCGTATTGGTCATTCGCGGCGCGAAACGATAGAATAATCGGGTTATTCGACTACCTGGGCATCCGTTTCTATGGGATTTTCGACGACCGCGATTCACGCCGGAAATGAGCCGGACACCGCAACAGGCGCGGTGAGCGTACCTATCTATCAGACGTCCACCTACGCGCAGGAATCGCTCGGGAAGCATAAAGGCTACGAGTACGCTCGCACGCAGAATCCCACCCGCACGGCGCTCGAAAAAAATATCGCGGCTCTCGAGGGCGCCAAATTCGGTTTCGCCTTCGCCTCTGGAATGTCTGCGATCGATGCGGTACTGAAGCTCGTACGATCGGGCGACCACGTGATTCTCGGCGATAACACTTACGGCGGGACGTACCGCCTGTTCGCCAAGGTTCTGAGTAATTACGGTGTCGAATTCGATCTCGTCGACACGACCGATCTCGATCAAGTCGAGAAGGCCTTCAAACGGAATACAAAAATGGTCTTCGTCGAAACGCCGACGAATCCCGTGATGTCGGTGACCGATCTCGCCGGAGTTTCCAAACTCGCGCATGCAAGTGGGGCTAAGGTCGTTTGCGACAACACGTTCATGTCGCCGTACTTCCAGCGGCCGATAGAGCACGGAGCGGACATCGTCGTTCATTCGACGACGAAATATCTGAACGGCCATTCCGACAGCGTCGGCGGGTTCGTTGCTTTGAACGACGAAAAGGATGCCGAGTGGATCAAATTTGTCCAGAACAGCATCGGCGCAATTTTATCGCCGTTCGATTCCTTCCTGGTTCTCCGCGGCACGAAGACCCTTGCGGTACGAATGGAAGCGCACGATAAGAATGGACGAATCGTTGCGAACTTTCTCGCCGAGCATCCCAGGGTTCAAAAGGTTTACTATCCCGGGCTGGCCGGCCACCCTCAGCACGAGCTTGCAAGCCGGCAACAGACGGGATTCGGCGGCATGGTGTCGTTCGAGACAGGCAGCCTCGAGAATGCAAAAACGGTTTTGGAAAACGTCAGGCTTTGTACCCTGGGCGAAAGCCTGGGCGGAGTGGAGACCCTGATATCGCACCCGGCGACCATGACCCACGCTTCCGTTCCGGCCGAAACTAGAAGTAAACTTGGTATTACTGATGGCCTCGTGCGGATATCGGTGGGGATCGAGGACGTCGAGGATATAATTGCAGACCTAGACCGGGCTTTAGGTTAGAATAACGAACATTCGCTCTCGAGGGCCGCTGAAATTCCCAGAGCGTGCTTTCATCGTAAAATATGTCATCTGTCGAAGTGCATGCAACCTCGCATGTCGGCCGCGTGCGACGCGGAAATGAAGATAACTATCTGCTTTTGAACATCGCCGGAGCCCGCGCCTGGACGAGTGCGCAAAGCGATGGCGAATTTGTAATTGAAAGTCAGACATTTGATGTAGACGAGCAGGGAATAGTTTTGGCGGTGTCCGACGGAATGGGCGGAGCGCTTGCCGGTGAGGTAGCCAGCAAAATGGCCGTGGAGAGCGTTTGCGAACGGCTGCTCAGCGAAGACATCGAGGAAACTCTCACGCCCGAGGCGTACGAATATCACCTCGTCGCGAAACTCTACAACGCCACATTATACGCGAATCATTTGGTTCATCAGCAAGGACGCACCGACCCGCAGTTTCAGGGCATGGGCGCGACATTCACCGGTC
>JAICPV010000345.1 GCA_025929655.1 Pyrinomonadaceae bacterium | reverse complement strand
GACCTGTTTGTCGTGAAAGCCGAGCATGGCGCCCCCGGATCATCAACAATGCCCAGAGTCCGAGTCCACCAGCACGTAAACCCGCTTGCGCCGTTTTACCGCCAAGCCCCGAAGCCGATCGATATTTCCAAGGTTTTCGCCGATCCCGCCCGCCCGCTCCTCCTCGACATCGGCTGCGCCCGCGGCCGGTTTCTCCTTCGAATGGCCGAGGCCGAACCAACGTGGAACTACCTCGGCGTCGAGATCCGCGAACCGCTCGTTGATGAAGCAAACCGTTTAGCAGAAGAAGCGAACTTAACGAATTTACATTACGCGTTCTGCAATGCGATGCTGTGGCTTGATCGGCTGTTGGAGGATATTCCGACTGGAACTCTACAAGCCGTGACCATCCAATTTCCCGATCCGTGGTTCAAGAAAAAACACGCGAAGCGCCGTATGGTGAACGAAGAGCTGGTCGAGACGATCGCGCGGCATTTATCCCCGGACGGAACCGTTTTCGTCCAAACCGATATCGAGTTTCTTTCGTATGAGATATCGGAAAGTTTTGCAGCCGGCCGGCGGTTTCGCGAGACCATTATCGAGGAAAACCCGTTTCCTGTGAGGACAGAACGCGAACTGGCGGTCGAAGCGAAAGCTCTGCCGGTGTTTCGCCGAATATACAACCTCGAGACATCTATAAAATGAACCGATTCAAACGCAGTTTCGTTTCGTTCGCGATCTTCTCGGTCGCGGCCGGCGCGCTGTTCGCTCCCGACACCTACGGCAAAAAGGAGAGGGAACTTTGGCGCGAGGTCGAGGTTATCCGCACCGCTTACGGCGTGCCGCATATTCGCGCCGAAAATCTGCGTGCAGCCGGTTACGCACTTGCGTGGCTGCAATGTGAAGACTACGGCACGGTCACGCCGATGGAGGTACTTGAGGCGAGCGGGCGGTGGTCGACGGTAGAAGGCTATCAACGGATCGAGTCCGATTTCGTCGTGCAGCGGCAGCGTGACAAAACGGCGAAGAATTATCCTTCGCTTTCGAAAGACGTCCGCGAGGTCTACGAAGGTTTCGCGGCGGGCGTGAACCGCTTTATCGAGCTGCACCGCGGCGATTTCCCGAAATGGATGCCCGCCGATTTCACCGGCGTCGATGTCGCGGCAACGGAGATTATCCCGCCTTCGAGTCGGAAGATACGGCTTTTCCTAAACCGTCTTAATCCGCCAACGGATCAGCAGCCGCAAACGACACCAGGAGACGAAGGCGCAATGTCCGACGAAGGCTCGAATTCCTGGGCGTTCGCGCCGAGCCGCACTAAATCGGGAAAAGCGATCCTGCTCCGCAACCCGCACCTGCAATGGAGCGCCGGCTATTACGAAGCGCACATGACGGTACCGGGCGTGGTCGATTTTTACGGCGATTTCCGCATCGGCGGGCCGTTTTCGGTGATCGGCGGGTTCAACAAAGACCTCGGCTGGTCGACGACGAACAACTCGCAGGACCTTGACGATTTCTATTCCTTCGACGCGGATCCGAACAGGCCCGACAGCTACATGCTCGATGGAAGGTCGATACCTTTAACGCGCGAGCTGCGGACCATCAGCTTTCGAAACGGCGACGCGCTCGCGACCGAGACGCGCGAATTTTGGTCCACTCAGTTCGGGCCGGTCGTCCACCGCGCCGACGGCAAGATCTACATTTTCCGCTACGTCGGCGACGGCGAATATCGAAACGGCGAGCAGTTCCTGCGGATGATGCGCTCGAAGTCACTGGATGAATGGAAGAACGCGATGAAGCTGCGTGCCCGGCCGACGTCCAACTTCACCTACGCCGACCGCGCGGGGAATATCTTCTTTATCTGGAACGCGACGCTGCCGCTGCTCGTGAAACCACCCGCCGACGAGCTGGCTGCGACGCATGTTAAAACGGCATCGGAGATCTGGACGAAGTTTGTCCCGTTCGAATCACTGCCGCAAATTTTAAATCCACCCGGCGGATACATCCACAACGAAAACAGCTCGCCGCATTTCACGAACATCCGCGGACCCGTGAACACGCAAAACCCATATCCGAATTTCGAGCGCCCGAGCCTGTCGCTGCGCAGCCAGCTTGCCCTGCAATTGATCGCCGGCGATGAAAAGTTCAGCCTCGAGGACGTGATCCGCCTGAAGCACAATTACCGAATGCTGCTCGCCGACCGCGTGAAAAACGATCTTGTAGCGGCGGTGAAAGCGACGAACGCGACCGGCGACGTGGCCAACGCCGTCCAACTGCTCGAACGCTGGGACAACACCGCCTCGCCGGAAAGCCGCGGCTCCACTCTCTTCGAGATATGGTGGCTGGAATATTCTGGTTTCAAGCCGGGCGTGACATCTCTGATCCCTGACAACCGCCGGTTCGCAAGAGTTTGGAACGTCGACGATCCCTACAACACGCCTCGCGGCCTGGCCGATCCGAAACGCGCGGTCGAGTCATTCATCTGGGCGATCGAAGAAGCAAAACGGCTGTACGGAGCCTATGATGTCGCATGGGGCGACGTCCACCGGGTCCGCCGCGGCAAAACGGACGTCCCCGTCGGCGGCTGCGGCAACGAATTTGGCTGCTTCCGGATACTCGGCTTCACCCGCGACAAAGACTCCAAGCTGGCCGCAACCGTCGGCGACGGCTGGGTCCTCGCAGTCGAATTCGGCGACGCGCCCCGCGCTTATTCCGTCCTCGCTTACGGCCAGAGCCGCCTGCCTTCATCCCCATGGCACGCCGACCAGGCCGAAATGTTTGCGCGCGGCGAAATGAAAAAAGTCGCCTTTACAAAGGCGGATATTGATTCCCAGGCAGTCGTCAGATTTCATCCCGGTGAAAGCAAAAAGAAAGTTGCCGCACCGGCTGCCAACTGACCGCGATTGATCCCGTCAATTGCAGTATTTTTCCGTGATCCGACGAAAGTGATAGCCCATCGCGGCGAGTGTGAGGCCGTGGGCAAAATTGTCGGTGTGGTGCCGGATCAGCTCGTAGAAATAGCGCCAGAACTGAAGTCTCGAGCGGTCCCGAACGCCGAGCGTAAGCACCACATTGAAAAGCGAGCGCGCATCCTCCAGAAATGTGCTCCTACGCGGCTCGGCTCCGCTTCGAAGCCGCGAAAGGCAGTCGAGCGCACGCTGATAGTATTCCCGCGGGCTGTATATCTGGCGGACAAGATTCTTGTAACCCTCCACCAGCCGCGTCGCGTCCATCCGCGGAACGAAGTTTATGGTGCAGTCGGTATTGTTCCCGGTGCTTGCATCAAGCAGGCGGCCCTCCTTCTCCAGCCGACGCCATAATTGGGTATCGGGCAGCGCGGTGAGCAAACCGACCATCGCGAGCGGTATCCCGCTTTCATGAATAAAGTTCATCTGCAATTGGAAGATATCTTCTGGGTCGCTGTCGAAACCGACTATGAATCCCGCCATCACTTCCATCCCGTAGCTCTGTATCTTATGGATCGAATCGAGCAGGTCGCGGCGCGTGTTTTGCGATTTCTGCGCTTCCTTCAGGCTTTCTTCGACCGGCGTTTCGATGCCGAGAAAGACGCGTCGGAATCCCGCTTCCTGCATCTGCTGCAAAAGCGCGTCGTCCTCGGCGAGATT
>JAICPV010000156.1 GCA_025929655.1 Pyrinomonadaceae bacterium | reverse complement strand
CCGCTTCTTCCGTATGGCTTCCTCCGACCTTCTCTCCTACGCTTCCGCTTATCTCGTGCGAGAGCGACCCGCCAGTCTTGAAAGCTACCTTTCCAACGACCTCGCGGTTCAAATCGCGCTCGATCTTCTGTATCTCGTCGCGTTTGATGATGATGTGCGTGTCGCGCTCGACCTTTTCCCGTTTGTCCCTCTTGACGATCAAATGCCGGTCATTGCCGATAAGCTCCCGACGATCGTTACGGATACGGATATCCTCGTCCTTCTGGCCATGGATGAAGATCTGTTCTTCGCCTTTCTTGTCCTCGAAACGAAATTCGTTGAAACCGCCGCCGCCTTTTGACGAGTTCGACTTTACGGTCGACTTAGTTTTATGCTCCGGCAGCGTATACGGGGGCATCGACATCGGATTGTAGACGCAACCGGTGACGATGGGTTGGTCTGGATCGCCTTCGAGAAAGTGCACGAGCACCTCCATTCCGATCCTCGGAATGAACACGGCTCCCCACTTGTTGCCGGCCCACGATTGCGCAACCCTCACCCAGCAGGAACTGCCGGCGTCGTTAGTGCCGTCACGGTCCCAATGGAACTGGACCTTTATCCGACCGTATTTGTCTGTAAATATCTCTTCTCCGGCGGGGCCGACCACCATCGCCGTTTGTCCCCCCATTACGATCGGCTTTTGGGTAACTCTTTTGGGCCGAAAGCCCGGTTTGCCGGCGCCTTGTTCTATGCACGTAAATCTATTCGTATACGGTTCGTTGAGTATATCGTCGGACGCGTAGCTGGGGCTCTGTTGAGCCAAATGATCGGCCGTAATGATCGTGTAAGTCTTGTTCAGGTCCTTGTTCGGGTGATCCTTCAGATTGAATCGGTGGCCGGCAGTGATCGTTGGGCAGTCGGACCTTCCGCTCGCACCCGTGCAGCGGGAATCCAATTCGTCGATCCAGTACTTGCCCGTATTCCGGCGATCGTCAAAAACTTTGGACAGTTCGCCCGCCTGATCGGCGCCGTCTCTGCCGATACCGTCATATTTTCGTGCGTAGCCCGCCGGAAAGTCGTACACCTCGAGTTTCTGATTGTCGCCGAAAGAATGAACACTCGATTCGGAAACGTCGAGCTTCTTATCGGGGAGCTGGAAGTTGAAATCCCATAACGTCACCTTGCCGGTCTGGAGATTGTAGCCGCTCAAGAAGGTGTTGATGGTACCTACAAAATCTTCCTTGTCTCCGACCTGGACGAAAAATTCGATATCCTTTTTTGTGGGGCAATCCCGATGAGATTGAGGCGTATTGGCCAGTACCATCAAGTCCTTGCCTTCTTCATGGATGAAGTAGTAGTAAATCCCTTCTTCCTCCATCAGGCGGGAAATGAAATCGAAATCGCTCTCCCGATATTGAACACAGTAGTTTCTCGGCTCGAAGGTGCCTTGCATCTCGAACTTGAGATCAAAGCCCTTTAGCACCTTTTTCAAGATCTCCGGGACGCTTATTTGCTGAAAGATCCGGCTTTGGATGTTCTGTGTCAGCATCCACACATGCGGGACCACGTTGATGTTGTAATACGAGAACCGCACATCACGATTTCCCTGGGAAAATCGGTTGACCATTCCCGAAAAATGGCGGTACGTCCCTTCCTCGGTTTCGACCGTGATGGTAACGCCCTTGCCGATAAGTGACTTCGGATCGATCAACGTCGGAGTTATTCCGGGTTCGGCCTCTTCCTTAAGAAGTTCGACCTCGATATTGAAGAGTTGGGAAAGGCCCTCGGTCGCCGTGAAGGTGCTGATCAGGACGAAATCCTTACCCAGCGGCGTGGCAATTCGCATCAGCCTGTTGTCCTGTGTAGTTGCCATATTCAGTCCTAATGAAATAAGAGTTCGCCGAATTCCCCTAAACGCTCCGCCGCCCGGCAGATAAGCACCCTTATGATCTTTGAAACCCCGGTTTCTCCTAATAAAAGTCTGAAACCGGGGTTCAATTAGTTCCGTTTCGGTTCCAGACTAAGTGATCTGGTAGGCGAAATTTTCGTCCGGGCCGACCGAAACATGCACCTTTGATATGCCCTGCCCGCTGGCCATTCGTGAAAGCACTTCGCCGCTCATATCCGGCAGCATCGTTCCAGTCAGAATGTTGTAAACATTCCGGGCGCCGCTGTCCACGTCCGTGCAGCGCTTTGCCACCGTCTCTATGACGTTGTCGTCGTAGGAAAATTGCGCACCGTGATTGTCTGAAATGCGTTTTTTGATCTTGCCGAGCTGCAGCTTGATGATCAGCCGCATGATCTCGTCGGAGATCGGATAGAACGGTACGGTGACGAGGCGGCCGAGAAGCGCCGGTTTGAATGCGGCATTCAATTCAGGCTTGATCGCCTCTACGATCCCGTCCGGCTCCGGCATCGTTTCCGGATCGGCACAGAGCTTCATTATCGTGTCGGTGCCGACGTTCGACGTGAGAAGGATGATGCAGTTCTTAAAATCGATCTCGCGCCCTTCGCCGTCCTCCAGAACGCCCTTATCGAACACCTGGAAGAAAAGCTCCATCACGTCCGGATGGGCCTTTTCCACTTCGTCGAGAAGAACGACAGAGTACGGCTTTTTGCGGACCGCTTCCGTAAGAACGCCGCCTTCGCCGTAGCCGACATATCCTGGAGGCGAACCTTTAAGACTCGATACCGTATGTGCTTCCTGGTACTCGCTCATATTTATCGAGATCAAATTCCGTTCACCGCCGTAAAGCGATTCGGCAAGGGCCAGTGCTGTTTCCGTCTTACCGACCCCGGACGTCCCGACAAGGAGGAAAACGCCGATCGGACGTTTCGGATCCGTCAGCCCGGCCCTCGAGGTTCGGATACGCTGCGAGATCGCTTCGAGCGCGTGATCCTGACCGAGAACGCGTTCCCGCAGGGTAGAGGACAGATTGAGAACCGCATTGATCTCATCCGCAACCATTTTGCCGATCGGGATCCCGGTCCAGCCCGAGATGACTTCGGCAACGGACTGCCCGGTCACTACCGGCTGCATCAGCGGGTCTTCACCCTGTATGGTTTTGAGCTCTTCGGTCAAGCGTTTGAGTTCGCCCTTAAGAAATTCCGTGTCGGCAGGTTTGGCTTCCGGTGCCGGTGCGGCGGCCGTCGCGGAGCCTTCGTCACCGGGTGAGCCTTCGGCTTCCGCCGAGGCGCCGGCTGCTGCCGCTGCGGCAGTTTCTACCCCGCCGCCGTTTGATTGAGACGCGACGATGTCCGCGAGTTTGCCATCATGCCGCGACATTTCGAGCTTTGAGCGAATTGTCCGAATTTGGCTGACCAATTCCTTTTCCTTTTCCCATTGCTCTTTCAGCTTTGCCAGCTCGCCCTCAGTCTCGGTCCGCTGTGCCTTTAGCTCTTCGAGCCGTTCTCCATGGTCGGCCCCCGTGACCATTTCTCTTTCAAGAGAATCGATCTCCGAGGTCAGGTTCTGGATGCGCCGCGTCGCGTCTTCGACCGAAGCAGGTGTCGCGGCTTGGCCCATCGCGACCTTTGCACATGCGGTATCGAGTACCGAAACCGACTTGTCAGGAAGCTGCCGTCCAGAAATGTATCGATGCGAAAGTTTCACGCATTCAACGATCGCCTCGTCAAGGATGCGAACGTTGTGGTGGCCCTCCATCTTGTCGGCGATGCCTCGCATCATGGAGATAGCTTTTTCTTCGTCGGGCTCCTCGATCTTGACAACCTGGAAGCGGCGGGCAAGGGCCGCGTCCTTTTCGAAATATTTCTTGTACTCCGCCCACGTCGTGGCGGCGATCGTGCGAAGCTCACCACGCGCCAGCGCAGGTTTGAGAAGGTTTGCGGCATCGTTTTGACCGGCAGCCCCGCCCGCACCGATCATCGTATGTGCTTCGTCGATGAACATGATTATCGGCTGAGGCGACGCTTTGACCTCATCTATCACTCCCTTCAGCCTGTTCTCAAATTCGCCCTTAATGCCGGCCCCGGCTTGCAGCAGCCCCATATCAAGCGACCGGACAGAAACGTTCTTCAGCGGATCGGGGACATCGCCCTGATGAATTCTCAACGCAAAACCTTCCACGACCGCGGTCTTACCCACACCGGCTTCGCCGGTCAGGATAGGATTGTTCTGCCGACGCCGCGTGAGAATGTCGACGATCTGACGGATCTCGAAATCGCGCCCTAGGACAGGATCGATCTTTCCCGCCGCCGCTTTGGCCGTCAGGTCTTCGGTGAACTGGTCCAACGATTTCGTCTTGCCGGCCACGCCGGAAGCAACCGGCGCGCCGTCGGAAACGCCGCCGGTTTCACCGAGTGACATCGCATCACGCGCCTCAGCGGAATCGGACGTTATTTCAGGCAGCTTCGTCTGTAGATCTTCGGGCGAAATGTGCGAAAACTCTTTGGAGATCTCACGCGCGATCCGTGCATAGCTTTCGTTCCCGACCAACGCGAGAATAAGATGGCCCGAACGCACTCTTGACGCACCGAAATCGACGGACGCCAGCAGCCAGCCGTCCTGGATCCACTTGGGGATTCGGTCGCTGAGGCCCGGCGTCCGAGAGTTTCCGGATTTCAGCCTGTCGAGAGCCGTGCTCACATCCTTTGTGAGGCGGTCGATGTTGACCTCATAATGCGAGCAGATCTTGTGCAGATCCGTGTCGTCCTGCTCGAGCAGCTTGAACAGGATGTGTTCGATCTCGACATCGTAATTCGTTCGCGAAAGACAAAGTCCCGCGGCACCCTCGAGAGCGTTCCGCGTAACGTCGTTAAGCCGGGCAACCAATGATTTAAGATTCACGTTCATAGCTATTTCTCCAGTTGAAACTCAAAAAACCTTTGTGTCGGAAAAGAAAACCAAATAGAAAATGTTATTTAGCCTGATAGGGCCAACTGCTCGTCGACGCCCTGAACCGGCTGTGTCTTCAGAAAAGACGTCCATCCGAGCATCGGCTTCCGCGCCGCTCGCGTCGTCAGGATCGTGCTTGGGACCTGTTTCCCGAGAAGACGCAATTGCACATCGTGGTCGAACTCGATGCCGGCGATCAGCTTCACGATCGAGAGAAAAGCCTTGCGAGCGCTGCCGTTCGGCAAGAAGGCCTGGAATTGCGTGAAGTTGAGCGGTCCCAGCCTGATACGGAACTTGGACTGCTGGTCCCATACATTCGAACCGATGATGCTGTTTGATCCGAGTACGGTATTCTGCTTGCCGAGGAGCGTCACGTCGTCCGGCCCGAGCGGCAGCCATTGGCCGAAGAACTGCACCGCCTTCGCCCTGACCCCGAAGAAATCCGAAATAATGTTCTCGACAGTGTTCGCGGAATGAGGCTTTTGCGCGATCAAGCCGACGTAGGGAAGGAGCCCCTCGTCATCGATGTTCGACTGCCCACGGAGGCCGTCGGTACCAAGGCCCGCAAAATCGAAAAGATACGAGGTGAAGGCGTCGTTTCCTCGTTCATATCCGACAGGGAAGCGATATTTCGCCCACGCCCGGTGGAACATTGACACGGCACGATGCGTGAAAATATCCAGGAACGCCCACATCGCGGTGTCACGGTGGCGGACCCGGTCCAGCACGAGCTCGGTGTAGTGCGTGGGAAGAACGCCGCTTACGCCCGCCATCCCCATGAAGTTCACGATCACCTCGATACGTTCGTCGCCGGTTTTCTCATCCGTCGTTTCGACGATCTCGTGAAGTTCGCTGGGAGGGAAATCCATCGCTATCCGCGATCGAAATCTCACGACCTCCTCATGCGGCAGAGCCGGACCCCCGACCGGTTTCTTTTCAGGGAATGCGCGCTCGAGCAGCCGGACCGCTTGAAAAAATTCAAATCGATACGGCTCTTCGAAAAGCTCTTCCTTTGAAGCGACTTGTTTCATTAAAGCAAAACCTGTTCCCCGGCCCGCGGACGGAAAAGCTTGATCGGCTCTTCGCGCTGAAGGCTGCGCACCTCCAGTTGATTGAATGCATTGATCGACGAATAAAGGCCCATGAATCTGTCCAGAACGGATGCAAAAAGGAACAATCCGCTGCCGACATATTCTTCTTCGTCGAAAGTCACCGTTGTTTGCAGGCCGCGGACGAAACCTGTGCCCACGCGTCCGCCCACTTGACGAACCACCTTTTTCGCCTCGATGCCTT
>JAICPV010000463.1 GCA_025929655.1 Pyrinomonadaceae bacterium | reverse complement strand
CTCTGCTATCCCGACGTAGTTGTAATAAACGAACGATGAGATGCCGAGCGCGAACGTTACATTGACTGACGCCGTCGGCGACATAAACAGCGGGAACTGGCCCATCAGGTTCGACACCAGGATCAGAACGCCGAACGTCGCGACGACCGGCAGGTGCCGATAACCGTGCTCGCCGATGATGCTCGCCACCATGTCCTTGATCGCGATGAAGCCCGCTTCGAGCGTCATCTGGCCGGGCCGAGGGTCGTCTTCGGAAAGCTTTCCCTTGAACAAGCGAATGATGATGATCGTCAGGATACACGCGATCACGAACATGATCGTGTACCAGGGGATCGCGTTCTCGGGAGTATATTCACCGCCAAAAACCTTTTCCGGTGTAGTCCCGAACCGGGCGAAGAACGACTTCCACATCGGATAGGTCGTCGCCATCTGGATCCGGTGGACCGGCTCACCAAGATAGTGATTTATAAATTCGACGATCAGCGGGACGTGATGTCCGCCTTCTGCAAATAGAAGCATTTGTATTGTTGGAACGCGAACATCCTTGTCCGCATATTCGTTTCGTCCTTATCCCGACTAGTCGGGACGGGCTTCTGCACCTGAAAAGATCCTTATTATCCCGTCCACGACCACCGCAAAACCGAATCCTGCCATTCCCAGTATTACGGGCACGATCGGCAAAATGCCTATTGCGAAAATGATCGCAACGACCACGCCGAGCGTCAGATACCGCAGGATGTAGCGGATCGCCGAGATCTTCGGTTTCTCGCCTTCGGCGGCGTCGGAGAAGACCTTTCTCAGCGAATACCGCAGCCAATAATAATTGGCGAACGCCAGAACGATACCGACCAGGATGCCGACACCGAAGCCGATCGAATGAAAAACCGCTCCGGCGATCGCACCAAGCAAACCGAGGACGGCCATTATCACGAGGATCCGGTTATGCGTCGGCGGCATCACATCCGAGGCGCTGCCGTCCTCATATTCGGATTTCCCGGTCATCGGCAAACTTAAATTTTACAAAGGATCATCTGAAATTCAAAAAGCCGAAACACCTATTTTTCGAGGTCTTTCCCGTGGAATAACGGATTCGGGTCCGGCGCCCCTTTCTGCGGTTTGAAGATCCGCGATGTTATGCGAAAGAACTGGACGAAACCGATGATCGATCCCAGAACAATACCGGCCACGATGCCCCACGGCGAGCTTCCCAGCAAGAGATCCGCGCCCCAGCCGATTATCAGCATGAAAACGACGGATGCGAAAAAAGCGATCCCGGCGGAATAGGCAAGCCCGCTTCTTCGCACGGTTTCGGCCATGGTTTCCGGCGGGCGGGATGAAAGAACAAACAGATCCTCCTGCGGCGGGGTCGCGTCGTTTGACAGTATCGAGATCACCTCGCCGCCTGCCGGTTTCGGCGGTTCTTCTTCGATCTTGTCGCTGTCGAGAAAGCCGTTGCTCATCTCATCTATCGCAATAACCCAAGCAGCTTATCCTGGACCTCGGAGCTCGTCACGAGTCGAGTGTGGTCTTCACATTGGAACATACCCCCGGCGACAGGCAAATACTTTTCGCGGATGTCGACCGGGGCAAGATCGTCGACCAGCGACTGAAGCGTGACCGTTCCGTCCCCCTTTGCGTTCAGCCTGGCTTTTACTTCTTCTTCGCTGACACGCGTCCCGTCCGTACGGGTGAAGGACCGCGGCCTCAGCATCGTTTCCCAACGCTTATTCTTTTCATCCCAAAGCACGACCGCAGCGGCGGGCGTATCCTTGCAGTCGCCGCCTATCAGATAAAAGCCAACCGGTATCCGGCCGGGACGGAAAGCGCGTATCGCCTCCTGAAACTTCTTTGCCCGCTGCAAAGCAGCGAGAAAATACGGCCTGGCGTTTTTTCGCTCGTCCTCGGTAAAATCCTGGTCGTAATCGGGATCTTCCCAAATGGCCCAGTCATATTCGTCCCAGGTACTGGGGTCGTATACGTCGAGCTTTAGCGGCTTGAAGTTTTCATCGTAAACGACCAGGCCGCCATTCGTTGGCAAGAGCTGAAAGATCGATGGGATCGTGAAGGCATCGAATCGTGAGAAGTTTTGAAAAATGGGCAGCGGTATCGTCGTCGCGATCGTTTGCCCTTGCAGCAAGGCCCGCAGCGCGAGAATGGAGCCGTCATTGGGCGTGCCTAGCAGGAATATCTTGTCAAAATTGTTGGCACCGGCCCAAGTCGGCTGCATTGGCCCGGTCGGAATGTCGGCGTCGCCGTACATCGCGGCATAACGCGATATCAAGCCGCCCATGGAGTGAGCGATCACGTTGAATTTCAGGTTAGGCTTTTTAAGTTTTGCCTTCAGCGCCTCGATCTTTCGGACCAGGATCCGGGCGTTCTCGACGTTGTCGCGGCGCCAATCGTATGGGAAAACGTAAAAGGTGTCCTGATGGCCATTCTTCCCGGGATTGTCCCATTTTGCTTCGCGGTAACCTCCGCGGGTTTCGAGGGCATAGATCAGACGCTCGTAGATCTCGATCTCGGGCAGAAAGCTCGCGATCTTCACGCTTCTGATGATGTCGCG
>JAICPV010000572.1 GCA_025929655.1 Pyrinomonadaceae bacterium | reverse complement strand
GCACCCTCACCAACGACTTCTTCGTGACCCTGCTCGACCCGGCCCTCACGTGGGCGCCGTCGGTCAGCGACGACGGCGTCTACGAGGGCACCGACCGCGCCTCCGGCGAGCGCCGGTGGACCGGCACCGCCGTCGACCTCGTCTTCGGCTACAACTCCCAGCTCCGGGCCATCGCCGAGGTTTACGCACAAGAGGACTCGACGGAGAAGTTCGTGCGTGACTTCGTGGCTGCGTGGAACAAGGTGATGAACAACGATCGCTTCGACCTCGCCCGATCGTAGAATAAATGTCTCGATGGGCTTTGGAACGAACTGCGCGTTAAAGGCATTGCCGATGACGAATCTGAATTTCCTTTGTCGCGCAGGCAGTCGCTAATGCCCTACCTATTGCGCTGCGTGAGTTCTCAAAAGCTAATCCGGTCCGGCGGACGGCGTTACGCGCGTCGTCCGCCGGGGCTTACCCATGCAATAATCTCGACCCCTGAGTTCAACCAGCGAGACGACATGGCAAACCGCGTTTCCCTTCGGATTTTTCGAGCATCCGGCTGCTTCCGCATCAGGCCGCTTAACTCTTCTTGAATATCTGCTGCGCCAGGTAGTTCTCATAGCCGACTTCCTTGATCTGATGAAACTGCGTCTCGATCCAATCGATGTGGTGCTCTTCATCAACCACTATATGTTCGAGCAACTCCCGGGTGGCGTCGTCGTGAGCATCGAGGCAGGTTTTTATTCCGGGCCTGAGAATCGTCAGCGCCGCCTGCTCCAACCCGAGATCGTTCTCTAATTGCTGCTTGACGTTCGATCCCACCTGGATCTTGTCGTAAGCCTGAACATTCGGCGTGCCTTCGAGAAAAAGAATCCGTTCCACTATTTGATCCGCGTGTTTCATCTCGTCGATGGACTCATTCCAGGCGTGTTCGCCGAGCACGGCATAGCCCCAGTTCTTGCACATCTTCGCGTGAATGAAATACTGATTGATGCCGGTGAGCTCTTTGCGCAATACCTCGTTTAACACTTTGATGACGTCGGGATTCCCTTTCATACCTCGTCCTCCTCGCTGCAGTGTTATCTGATCTCATATACAGCAATCACGGAAGCACAAGACCAAAAGAATGCCGCGCTTGCGCTAAATTTTGAATAGGTTCCCGACGTTTCCCGTCGTGATTTGTGCGATCTCTTCCAGCGAAACGCCTTTTATTTTGGCCATAGCCTCGGCGACTAACCTTACGTACGCCGGCTCATTGCGCTTGCCGCGATGCGGCACCGGAGTGAGATAAGGCGAGTCGGTTTCGATAAGTATTTTTTCTAAAGGCACTTGTCGCACGACATCGCGGAGAGGCCCGGCGTTTTTGAAAGTAATGATCCCGGTGAAGGACAGGTGAAACCCCAAATCCAAGTAGGCGCAGGCAGCCTCATAATTCCCGGTGAAGCAATGAATAACGCCGCGCAAATTTCCACGTCCTTCCGAACGTAGGAGTTGAGCAGCGTCCTGCGCAGCATCTCGTTCATGGACGACGAGCGGCAATCGGGTCTGCAGCGCTAGTTGAATAAAATCAACGAACACTCGCCGCTGAACGTCGTGCGGCGAATGACTGTAGTAATAGTCCAGACCCGTTTCCCCCACTGCGATCACTTT
>JAICPV010000231.1 GCA_025929655.1 Pyrinomonadaceae bacterium | reverse complement strand
GCGGCGGGCCAGGCCGTCGAGGACGTCTTTGTAGTTCGCCGGTTTTGAGAAAGTCTTGTTGACGTCGGCCATGTTGGCAGGGTCGATCGACTCCATTCCGATGAAGATCCAGCGGGCGCCGGCGTCCGCGATAAGGTCAACCAGCTCCTCGTCGGCGAGCAGGTTGGCGCTGATCTGCGCGACCCAGGGCAACTGGGCATCGGCGGAGATGATGTCTCGGCAGAGTGACTTCAGGCGTTTCTTGTTGATCGCAAGATTGTCGTCAATAAAAAAGACGGCGATCTGGCCACGCTCTTTTTTAGCTCGCTTTTTAAGTCGCAACAGTTCGTCGACGACGCTTTCGTTCGTGCGGAATCGGATCGAGTCGCCGAAGAATCCGGTCACCGTGCAGAACTCGCAGCCGTACGGGCAGCCGCGGCCGGTCTCGATCGGCACGACGAAGAACTTACCCCAGCCTTCCCCAAATTTGGACATTATCGGCTGGAGGAATCTCGGGATAAGGGTGAACTGCTCCAGATCGAGTGTTTCCCAGGGAATGTGCGGGTAATCCTGCAGGCTGGGTTTGATGTCGTTGCCTTTGCTGTCGATCTCGGGCGAGTACACCTCTTTCAATTGTCCATTCGCGGCGTCTCTCACGATCTGCGGCCAGGTGGCGTCGGCTTCGCCGAGAGCGACCGCGTCCGCGTGCCGCGGCCCGCCGTCACGGCCCAGTGCCTCGTCGGGGCATTCAGTTACATGCGGCCCGCCCATTACGACCTTGAATCCGCCTGCACGCAAAGCGTCTGCGACCATGTACGCTCGGGCGACCATCCGCGTCATCGAACCGATACCGACCAAACCGATCTTTTCTTCGCGGCAAAACGTAACAAGCTCGTCACACGACATCTCCTTAGCGTTCCCGTCGATCAGCACCACCTCGTGTCCGTCCGGCGTCAGCGATTTGAGCAGGAACATCCAAAGGTGCGGCATGAAATTCCGCGTGACCCCATTATCGGGGTTGTATAGCAAGATCTTCATATTTTCGACTTGAGATTAGCGCCGTGCGAGAGGGTCAGTAAACTTTGACATATAGGCCTGCCGATAGCAATGGCAGTAACAACAATAACCCCGTAATTGACAACAGCTTTCATACCGACCGAATGCGGGCGTACTCGAAGCTATAAGTGTATCACTTTACATATAGAAGGCTAATGTTTTAAGCGGGGACGAAAAATCAGGGCTTCGCCGAAATCTAGATTAGGACTTTCCCTATCGTGTATTCCTGCAAACATTTCTTAAACATAAGCGCGAAATACGATGGCCGATAAATCGGCTATGGCACGTTCTGACAGTACATTTATCGCGATAGGCGGCGGAAAGAGCAACGACTCGATAATAGACACGTTTTTCGACGCCTTCAAGGAAAAGAAGGAAGCATCGGTTGTCGTTCTGACGGTTGCCGCGAACGAGACTAACGGGATGGCGTCCGCGTATAACTCGATGTTTCGCAAGCGCAACGTGAAGCACGTTTCCATGATCGACATTACGGGCAGAAAGGATGCACTTAACAGCGGTGCACTGAAAAAGATCGAAAAGGCGGACGCGATCTATTTCACAGGCGGCGACCAGCTCAACATAACCAGCCTTTTCGGCGGCAGCCCATTAGACAACCTCCTCCACGAAAAGGTCAGGGAAGGCGTCGTGATAGCGGGCACGAGCGCCGGCGCAGCGATGATGGCAAGCACGATGATAAAGGACGGAGACGGCGATAATTCCCCGCAGGTCGGGGCCGTCGAAATCTCCTCTGGCCTCGATCTGATCGAAAACACCGTTATCGACACGCATTTCGCGCAGCGTGGACGTTACGGAAGGCTTCTCACCGCGCTTGCTCATCATCCGCACATGATCTGTTTTGGGATCGACGAAATCACCGCGATCGTCGTGAAGGGCAGCAAGCTCAGGGTTGTCGGGAAAGGTTCCCTAACAGTGATGGGAGGCCAGGACATAAGTCACGTCGATCTTCCCTACCGTAAGGAAGGCGAGCAGGTGAGCATCTTCGATGTCCGGCTGCACATCCTTGCGGAAGGATATTCCTACGATATGAAAACCCGCACGGCAAAGGCTCCCGCAAGAGCATTCAGGAAATCGGCGGGCAAGTAGTTTTATGTTTACGCTGATCGAAAACGGCGAGGTTTATTCCCCGGAGCCTCTCGGGAAGGCGTCGGTGCTGATCGCAAACGACTGCATCGTAAAGGTCGGCCGGACGGATGCCGCCGACCTGAAGAGCCTGGGTGTGGACTATGAGGTCATAGACGCTTCGGGATGCGTTGTAACGCCTGGCTTTATCGATCCTCACCAGCATCTTTTGGGCGGAAGCGGAGAGGAGGGTTTCGCGTCGCAGACGCCAGAGATCTCGCTGAGCGAAATAGTGTCCGCAGGAATAACCACCGTCGTCGGTTGTCTCGGCGCCGACACGAAAATGAAGACGCTGCCCGGATTGCTCGCGAAAGTGAAGGGCCTCGAGGAAGAAGGCCTAAACGCGCGGATGTGGTCCGGTGGCTATAAAGTTCCCCCCGTATCGATCACTGCGTCCGTGAGCGATGACATCATGTTCATCGACGAAGTGATCGGTACCGGGGAAGTGGCGATCGCGGACGAGCGTTCATCCAACCCGACCAAGGTGGAGCTCGCCCGCATCGCACACGAAACTTACCTTGCGGGCAGGCTTTCCAACAAAGCAGGGCTCGTACACGTGCACGTCGGCGACGGAGACGAAAGGCTTAGCCTACTTCGCGACGTGATAAAGCAAAATGCCGTTCAGCCGGAATGGTTATACGTTACGCATATCTCGCGTTCCGAAAAGCTGATGAACGAAGCGATCGAACTTGCGAAGAATGGAAGCTATGTGGATATCGATACGGTCGACGAAAATCTTGCGGAATGCCTGAATTTTTATTTCGATAACTATGGCTGGGAAGAAAAGCTGACAATCTCATCGGATGCGTCCAGGACCGGGCCGATGAATCTACTGAACCAGATCCGATCGTGCGTGACCGAGAACGGTTTTGCACTCGAGCGTATTCTTCCGTTCGTGACTTCGAATACCGCCTGTGCTCTGAAACTAGAGAAGAAGGGGACGGTCGCCCAAGGCAAGATCGCGGATATTCTCGTAATGCAAAAGGAAGCCATGGAGCTGGTAGAGGTGATCAGCCGCGGACGCCGCCTTTTCAAGAATGGCCGCCTCGCAGTAAAGGAAAAGTTCCTCGAAGACAGCAATCGCTCCATCGAGCTGTACGGTTCAAAGAACGGTTCGCCAAGCGATGGCGAGCCGTATTTCGAAACAACCGCGAATGTAAAACACCGGGAAAGCGACCTCGCAATGTGCAAGGCGAAATAGTAGCGAACGGCCTAATCCTACTCTGTCAGAAGCCACTCCTCAATATTACGGGAAATCGAACTGCGGGTTTAGTTAATGGCTGCCGCCGGTTTTCCGTCGAAGATTTGATACCGTCGTGTGATTTTTCGCGCCTTGGTCGTGGAATTGGGAAAGATGTTTGAGGAATTCGCGGATGTTTCGGCGGGCCACAGACTCTGTCAGGTCCATTTGCCGGATCTCGTGTCGACAATCGTATAAGATCCGTTCAGTCTCCCGTTTCAGCCTTTCGGCGTTGCTTTTGCCTTTCGCCCGCATATCACAAACCAAGTGTGACATATCAAAATATCCGAAATGTATACGGGGATACTTGAGTTACGCGGAACATCCAGGCAATGGAGGAAAGGTTTAAGGACTGTACGCTATTACTCTCCCGAAATTTAGCTATCGCAATCTATACGGAGAATGGAATATACTATTAATGGCCATACGCCATCCTTATTTCCGCATACCTGCCTTTTTTCATCTCCTGCCACTGATCCTCTCGAGCAATGACCCGTATTTCTTTTAAGAACGTACCCTTAAGTGCGAACCACATAATTCTATTGTCGATCTTCATTGCGCTCTTCGCGTTGGTACAGGTGAGCGTGTACTGGTGCGTCATTTCGCTTTGTTTCACCCTGCTCATTTTCCTCGCTTACCGTCAATACGAAACCGATGTGAATTCGCGAGCCAGGGAAGTGGCGTCCGGGTCGGGAAGGAACGACTATTCAGAGAATTATCTTGAGCATCTGGAACAATATATTTCCACTCTCGAGAAGAGCATTGCCACACTTAAGGACTCTGCGGAGGAAAACCGGCGTGACAGATCGTTCGATGTGCTGACCGGGCTGCCGAATCGGAAAATGATCATCGAAACGCTGGACGGTTCGTTGGAAAGCAAGCCGGGCCTGTTCGCGGTGCTCTATCTGAACCTCAATCGTTTTCGATCGGTCAAAGAGGGCCTCGGCCACGCGACCGGCGACCGAATAATCAAGCAGGTTGCGGAACGGATACGTTCGTCGGTTAGAACGAACGACATTGCTGCGCACCTCGGCGGCGATGAGTTTGCGGTTGTCCTGCGTGATGTCACCGACCCATCTGACCCGATAAGAGTTGCCGAAGAGATCTCATCGCGTATCAGCGAAGTCGTTCGTTTCAGGAAG
Source organism: Pyrinomonadaceae bacterium (assembly GCA_025929655.1). Lineage (GTDB taxonomy): Bacteria > Acidobacteriota > Blastocatellia > Pyrinomonadales > Pyrinomonadaceae > OLB17. The sequence continues at coordinate 248 of JAICPV010000231.1, read as the reverse complement.
CGTACCGTTCATGTGACCGCGAGCATAGGCATCGTTCTCGCCGGCGGCGAGGACAAACGCGCCGAAGACATCCTGCGTGACGCCGAGATCGCGATGTACAACGCGAAGGATGCCAAAAAGAAATGGGCATTCTTCGACCGGACGATGTTCGCACGCACGCTTGAACGGCAGCAGCTGGAAACGGATCTGCGTTACGCGATCGTCTGCAGCGAGCTCGAGCTTTTCTATCAGCCGATCGTGCGGTTGTC
>JAICPV010000158.1 GCA_025929655.1 Pyrinomonadaceae bacterium | reverse complement strand
GGCTTTTCTCGCATTTTTGCCGGTCGTCCTGAAAAAAGCTGTTAAGTTCAATGGAAACTGGGCGCTGTATACGACTTGTGTGCTGCTGTTCTCGATCGGGTTGACGGTGCAGTATCGATTGTTTTCCGATCCGGAATATATTTCGCGAAAGGACAAGGCCGAGGCTCGCGAAGCGAAGATCAAAACGCTGCAGCTTCATTACATTCAGGAAAATTATTCGGCCGATAAAAAGCGGATGATGGGGCTGCCCGCGACACCGCCGTCGCCGGTCGACCTGGACGCGGAAGAACCGCGGTCGTCAGAGGAAACCCTCACAGCCGTCCTGCTTTCCGGAAAAACGATCAATCCGATTCTCGGGATAATCGGCCTGATCGCCGCGTTTTTGCTTTTACGCGAACAGCGGTTCATTGACTTTCTTCAGCGTAACGGATTCGTGATCGTTTTGCTGACGCTCGGGCCTTTGTTTGTCGCGGCTATAACGTCGCGCGCCGGAAAATCGATCGGGAACATGACGCCGTGGGAGCCCTCCAAGATCCCGTTTTTGATCGGTTTCGCCGCGGTTTTGGCGATCCTGTACAAGAATCTCGCGCGAACGTATTGGGGCCTGCCTCGCGCACGCGATGTACTGCCTCTCGTTTTCATGGCGGCGTTGCCGTTCCTGCCGTTCTTTCTCTTAAAAGATTTCGGCCAGATGATGGTCTTCAGCTCGGTTTACGCGACGCTTTATCTGATCGCGGTCCGAAGATTTTCCCAGCGGTTCGTATTGGTTGGCAGTGTCTTGCTGGTAGCCGGCGTGCTGGTCGTCGGGGCATTGCCCCAGAAAACGCAGGAGAACATTCCTTTGCTGCCGACGCTGGCGGGACCTGTAAAAGCGGTGCTTCCCGACCGCATCCAACAGCGGTTCCACCTTTGGCTGGACGGTTTCAATCCACCGGCGCCGGAAACCGAGTGGTGGGCAGACGAGTATAACGACTATTACAAACGGCTCAAGACGACGATGGCCGAAAAGGGACAGGATCTCGACGCAATGCTCGCCGAGGACCCCGAACTTCAGCGGACCATCAACACCGACGCGTGGTTCGACGTGCTCGCTTTTCAGCCGGCACAAGCCACTTTCGGCCTGGCGTCCGGGGGAACAACGGGACGCGGTTTGGGCCTTGGTTATCCCGAATTGATCCCCGTAGCCGATTCCGATTACATCTTCGCCGCTTTGGCCGAAGAACTTGGACTTTTCGGCGGTTTGCTGATAACCTTTGCACTCATTGTATTTGTAGGCGCGGGGGTGCGGACGGCATTGGATGCCCGCGATATGTTCAGCAAACTGTGCGCGATCGGGCTGGTTGCATTCATCGGGTTTCAGGCGCTCGTGAATATCGGCGGGATCACCAGAGCATTACCGATGACCGGCATCACGCTGCCATTCGTTAGCCACGGCGGCTTTTCGCTGATCACGAGTTTTGTAATGCTCGGGATGCTGATGGCGATCTCGCACAGGAACGCCATGGATAGGCAGGTCAATGATCCGAATGCGCTACCTTAGCTTTCGGCCGCTAAATGCTGTGTGCAGATAGTTTCGATCCTATAAATGAACAACGAATTGATCTCAGCTTCGATCAGCGACCGCGGTTTGAGCGAAAAAAGGCCGCAGAATGAAGATTCGTTCGCGGAATTACCGCAATTTGGAGTGTTTGCGGTTGCCGACGGAGTAGGGGGAGCAAATGCCGGCGATTTCGCTTCGCAGATGGCAATGGAGGTTCTCACTGAGGTCGTGACCAATCGTGGGCAGTCGACCGATGCGGAAGAGCTTTTCAAGACCGCGATAACCCATGCCAACCGGTCCATACTCCAAACAGCTGCCGACTTGCCACAACTATCCTCAATGGCGACAACAATTGTCGCCCTTCACTTAAAGGGAAACATTGCGACTCTCGCGCACGTCGGGGATTCGCGTATCTACCGATTTTCGCCGGACGGTCAGATCTATCGAGAAACAAATGATCATTCCGTAGTCGAGGAAGAGGTGCGAGCCGGCAGATTGACTCCCGAAGAGGCTCTAGTGCACCCGAGCCGTAATATCATTAGCCGCGCACTCGGTGCTGAGGAAAATGTTGAGATCGACATAAAGACGATAATGGTCGAGCCGAACACGACATTTTTACTCTGTTCGGACGGAATCACGCGGCATATAAGTGATATGGAGCTTCAGAACCTCCTCGCGAGCGGGGCCGAGCCGAGACTCATCTGTGAACAGCTCAAGGAGCTGTGCTACAGCCGCGGTGCCGAAGACAACCTGACCGCGATCATTGTGCGCACGTTTGCCGAAGGCTTGGAAGAGATCGAGGATTTTGACTCAACAGTACCTGTGATCGACGAGGAGACTGTGGCGACTGCAAGAACGGCGTACGCTGGTGCGACCGATAGTACGACAGGGGCGGAAGACGATACTTTCGTACATGACACGATCAGCCAGATCGATATGGACGAAGCGGAGACGCGTGAGCTTCCCGCGGCTGATGATCTTGAAACTGTCAATAAAAGTCGCGAGACCGAAGTCGTGTCCACCGCGGTTGCGGAATCGCCTACGGATCCGGAGCCGCAATTCGTCGAGCCGATAGCTGAGCCTGTGACGGACGAGCAGTTTCTCATGACGGAGAGCGAGGAAGCCGATCGAGGCCAGACCGGCGACAACGAGCAGTACAAGTCCTCCAGCGTGGCCATTCCCTCACAAACACGAGCAAACGAGCCTGAATTTTCGATGTTCGGAAGCTCGGCCCCCGAGCTTTGGGAAGAAACAGGCCCCTCGAAAAGCGGTGCGGGGCGAATACTGCTTTCTCTCGGGCTTCTCGTTCTCGGCGGTGCTATCGCGGTCGGCGTTTCGTCTTATCTTGGTTTTACGGGCCCGCAGCAGGTGGTTGAGCCGCCGCAGGTCGAAACGATGAAGACGCAGAATATTCCGCTGACGTCCTTTGAAGAATCTCGACGGATCGTAGATAAAGATCCGGCTGCCTACGCTTCGCGAACCTCGACGCCAACCGATGCTGCGGATTTCTATTTGCTTGGACGGGCGTTAATGCTGACTGGAAAGCCGGCCGAAGCGAAAAGGCAATTCGAGTTGGCTCGAGAAAGACTGCCGCAAGTGGACGAAAGTGAGCGACAAACACTCGCAAACGAGATCGCATTGGCGCTCGCCGTGATAGATAACCCTCAGGCTTTGGAGAATTTCAAAAACGCTGCCGGATCAGCACCTTCGGCCAACACGAACGTCGCCGGCAATTCACCCATCCGATAGGCGGTTTTGTCTTACCGCCTCAAACAAGACGACGCCGGCTGAAACAGCCAGATTCAAGCTTTCGACCGGCTTTTTCATTTCGATTCGAATTATATGGTCAGCCGTCCGGGCCGCTTCCGACGAAAGCCCTGAGGCCTCTGCCCCAAGTATCAAAAGCGTCGGTTTGGTCCAGTCAAACCCGAGATAACTGCATTCGCCGGTTGAGTCCATTGCCGCAATTGTAACTCCCACACGTTTGGCGGTCCTGAAAAGCACTTCCGGGTCGGAAACCGAAGCGATCGGAAGTCGGAACGCGGACCCCATCGATGCTCGAAGAGCTTTCGGGGCAAATGCGTCGGCCGAATCGGAGGTTACGAAAACACCGCGGACATCGGCAGCTTCTGCGGTTCTTAAAACGGCACCGAGGTTAGAAGGGTTGTTCGGCCTTTCCAAACAAACCCATAAGGGCAAACTGGCTCGTTGCCAATTCCCAAACAATTCTTCGATCGTTTTGCTTTCAGGACGCCGGGCGATCATCACGATGCCCTGCGGCGAATCCGTGTCTGCGATCGAAGCGATCAAACCGTCCCCGACGATAAATGAAGGGATCGAACTATCGATCCGAATCCGTTCGAATTCCGCTCCTGCTAATTTGTCCGAACAAAATATCTGTTCGATAGAAACGCCGGACGCAAGCGCTTCCCGGCAAAGCCGCTTCCCTTCGATAAAAATGTGGCCTGGTTCCTTGCGGTCGCGAACGCGCCTGGCGAATTTCAAATGTTGATTGTCGCGGCTGGTGATGCGTACGGCTTCGTTCATTCGAGATAGTTTGTAACATTGCCGAACCGAATCGCGAAATGCGTTCCGAGGCAAGCCTTTGCATACACAGTATTTCCCTTTACACTAATTCGAATGAAGCCCGAGGCCAAACACAAAAACCGGATCGAAATGCTCGAGGAACGGAACCGCCTTGCTGAAGAAGGCGGCGGGCCGAAGCGGTTGGAAAAGCAGCGTGCGAACGGCCGAATGTCCGCCCGCGAGCGGATCGACTTCTTTCTGGACGAAGGGAGCTTCGAAGAATTCGACAAGTTTGTCGTACATCGTTCCACCGACTTCGGCCTCGAAGAACAGAAATTTCCCGGTGACGGTGTTGTGACCGGCCACGGGCTGGTGGACGGCCGCGAGGTATTTGTATTTGCTCAGGATTTTACGGTCTTCGGCGGTTCGCTTTCGGAAACGCACGCCGAAAAGATCTGCAAGGTGATGGATCTCGCGATGAAGGTCGGAGCGCCGGTGGTAGGGTTGAACGATTCCGGTGGTGCACGCATTCAGGAAGGTGTCGTCTCGCTGGGCGGATACGCCGATATTTTTCTGCGAAACACTCTGGCGAGCGGTGTTGTCCCGCAGATCAGCTGCATTCTCGGGCCCTGTGCGGGCGGCGCGGTTTACTCGCCGGCGATCACGGATTTCAACATTATGGTGAAGGATACTTCCTACATGTTCATCACCGGCCCGGACGTTATAAAGACCGTGACCCACGAAGACGTGACCAAAGACGAGCTGGGCGGTGCGATGACGCACAATTCGAGATCCGGCGTTGCCCATTTCGCGGCGGATTCGGACGAGCATGCACTCCGAATAACGCGTGAGCTGCTTTCATTTATACCTTCAAATAACCTGGATGATCCGCCTTTTGTTGCTACGAACGATCCTTCCGATCGTGCCGACGAAGGTTTGAACACGATCGTTCCCGAATCGTCCGATCAGCCGTACGACATTCGCGACGTAGTGCACGCGGTCGTCGATGAGGGATATTTCTTCGAAGTACAGGAGCATTTCGCGCCGAACATCGTGGTTGGTTTTGCCAGGCTGGGAGGAAATTCGGTCGGGATCGTTGCCAACCAGCCCGCTTTTCTTGCGGGTGTTTTGGACATCGATGCCTCCGTAAAAGCCGCCCGATTCGTGCGTTTTTGCGACTGCTTCAATATTCCGCTGATTACTTTCGAGGATGTCCCGGGCTTTTTGCCGGGCGTCGGGCAGGAACATCACGGGATCATTCGGCACGGCGCAAAGCTGCTGTTTGCGTTTGCCGAGGCGACGGTTCCCAAGATCACGGTCATTACGCGAAAGGCTTACGGCGGCGCGTATTGCGTCATGGCTTCCAAACATATCCGGACCGATATCAATTTCGCGTATCCGACCGCCGAGATCGCCGTGATGGGCGCCGAAGGTGCCGTCGGTGTTTTATATCGCAAAGAATTAGCGGACACAACGAATCCCGACGAAAACAGGCAGAAATTGGTCGCGGAATTCAGGGAAAAGTTTGCAAATCCGTACATCGCAGCCGAGCGCGGCTTCATTGACGAAGTGATCGAACCGAAATATACGCGGCCTAAGTTGATCCGTGCCCTTTCGCTTCTCAAGAACAAACGGGATACGAATCCGACTAAGAAACATGGGAATATTCCACTTTAGGTCCAACATTAGGAGTTGGCGGCCCGACTGTTGATGTAATGGCTGAGGAACGGCCCCTAAATGGTTTCTTTAAAACACGTACGTTCTATATCTTAATCTTTTACATTATTAATCCGTGTTCGAACTAGCCGTGAATCGCCCCACATGGGCGGAAATCGATCTCGACCACCTCGCGTCCAACTTCAGCGAAATCCAGACTTTCATCGGAAGCGAAGTTGAGATAATGGCCGTCGTGAAGGCGGATGCATACGGCCATGGAGCGGTCGAGTGTGCAAGACGGCTTTCCGCGGAAGGCGTAGGCTGGTTCGCGGTTGCGACTTTGGAAGAGGCCGTGC
>JAICPV010000308.1 GCA_025929655.1 Pyrinomonadaceae bacterium | reverse complement strand
GTCTGTAGAAACGTCAAAAAGGGCCGGTATTTTAGCTTTCTTTCGCTAAAGACAGCGTCACACATCCATTAAAAGGAATTTAAAGCCTATCACATTGACGCAAGTTGGCGTAAAACAAATGGCAGGATGCCGCCGTTCTTGAAATACTCGAGCTCGATCGCGGTATCTATCCGAAGTGTCAACTCGATCTCATTTTGAGAACCGTCTTTCCGATTTACAGCGAGCGTGACCTTTTGCCGGGGGCGCACGTCCACATCCTGCAGCCCGTAGAGGTCGAACGTCTCCGACCCATCCAATTTGAGCGAAGCGACGTTATCGTTCTCAAGGAACTGAAGAGGCAGAACGCCCATGCCGACCAGGTTGGAACGGTGGATGCGCTCGAACGACTCCACTATGACGGCCTTTACGCCGAGAAGTGCGGTTCCCTTTGCCGCCCAGTCGCGAGAGCTGCCGGTACCGTATTCCTTCCCTGCGAAAATGACCAAGGGCACGCCTTCATCCTTGTAGCGCATTGCGGCATCAAAGATCGACATCTCCTCCCCGTCTGGTTGATGCTTTGTAAATCCGCCTTCGACCGGTGCGACAATCTGATTCTTGATTCGCACGTTCGCGAACGTTCCGCGGACCATAACGCGGTCGTTGCCGCGTCGCGAACCGTAGGAATTAAAGTTCCGAGGCTCAACTCCGTTCTCCTGCAAATACTGGCCCGCAGGCGACGTTGCCTTAATCGCTCCCGCAGGCGAAATGTGGTCCGTGGTGACCGAATCGCCGAATATCGCCAGGGCACGGGCGCCGCTGATATCAACGAAGTTTCCCGACCTCATCGAAAAATCTTCAAAGTACGGCGGCTCCTGTATATAGGTCGAATTCTCATCCCACTCGTAAACTTTACCGGCAGGCGCCTCAATGCTGTTCCACATCGGATTCTGCTCTGCGAATTCACTGTACAGCTTCCGATACGTCTCCGGGTCGTACGCCTTTGAGAGCTCTTCCTTGACCTCGTCCAGCGAAGCCCAAATGTCTTTCAGAAACACGTCGTTTCCGTCCCTGTCCTTCCCGATCGGGTCAAGGTACACGTCCTTCACTACACTTCCGGCAAGAGCGTACGCAACGACCAGGGGCGGCGACATTAAAAAATTGGCCTTAATGTTCTGATGCACCCTCGCCTCGAAGTTCCGGTTTCCGGAAAGGACCGAAGCGGCGATCAGATCGTGTCCAACGACCTCGTCCTCGATCGCGGCGTCCAGGGGGCCCGAATTTCCGATACAAGTCGTACAGCCGTAGCCGACGAGATTGAAACCTATCTCGTCGAGATACTTTTGAAGGCCCGTCCGCTCGAGATATTTTGTTACGACGCGGGAACCGGGAGCCAGAGATGTTTTTACGTACGACGGCACCTTCATTCCGCGCTCGGCAGCCTTCTTGGCGACGATCCCCGCGGCAAGCATGACGGAAGGATTCGAAGTGTTCGTGCAGGACGTGATCGCGGCGATCAGTACATCACCATGGCCGATGGAGGTATTACCATTTAACGAATGAGGCTCGACCTCGACCCGGTCCGGCGTGGGGCGGTTGTTCATCATCTCGACTTCGGTGAGAACGTTCGTATTCTTTTCGCTGACTGAATCGCCGAGCATCGGAAGTGGTATCGAACGCTGGTCCTGAGAACCGCCGCCCGCGATCACCTCGGCCGGATGCCCCGCCAGTTGAACCATATATCGCTTTTCCAGCTCTTCCGGATCCTTTCCGTAGCCGCCGGATGCTACTGGCTGGCTGAAGAGCTCGACAAAACGTTCATCGAGATTGGAAAGCTCGATCCGGTCCTGCGGGCGTTTGGGGCCGGCGACCGAAGGATTTATGGTTGTCAGGTCCAGTTCGAGCGATGTCGAGTAATCCACCTCGCCTTCGCGAGGGATACCGAACATTTCCTGCGCTGCGTAGTAATTCTTAATGGTATCGATCTGTTCCTGGTCGCGGCCCGTCGCTGCAAAGTACTCCAGTGTTTTGTCGTCGACGCCGAAGAATCCCATGGTCGCACCATACTCAGGCGCCATGTTCGCGATCGTCGCCCGGTCGGTAGCGCTCAATGCAGCCGCTCCTTCGCCGTAAAATTCCACGAACTTGCCCACAACAGTCGCTTTCCGGAGCATCTCGGTGATGCGCAAAACAAGGTCGGTCGCCGTTGCTCCCTGCGGAAGTTCGCCGGTAAGATTCACGCCGACCACATCCGGCGTCAGAAAGTAGACAGGCTGCCCAAGCATCCCGGCTTCCGCTTCGATGCCGCCAACACCCCAGCCGACAATGCCAAGGCCGTTGATCATCGTGGTGTGCGAATCGGTTCCGACCAACGAATCGGGGAAATAAACTCCGTCTCTCTCGAAAACGCCCTTCGCGAGATACTCGAGATTCACTTGATGGACGATCCCGATGCCTGGAGGTACTACGCGGAAACCATTGAATGCCTGAGTTCCCCATTTTAGAAAACGGTAACGTTGTTCGTTTCTTTCAAACTCGATCGCCATGTTCCGTTCGTAAGCAGATTCGCTGCCTGAGTAATCCACCTGAACTGAGTGATCGATCACCAGGTCGACCGGTATCAGCGGTTCGACAACCGAAACGTCCTTGCCCATCCGCTTCACAGCCGAACGCATGGCCGCCAAATCGACAAGTAGCGGTACCCCTGTAAAATCCTGAAGCAGGATACGCGCCAAGACAAACGGGATCTCGTCGGTTCGTTCGGCTTCGGCTCGCCAGCCGGCAAGCTGCCGCACATGATGTTCACCAATCCGTATCCCTTCATCGAAATTTCGCAGTACGGATTCCAGAACGATTCGGATCGAAATTGGAAGGCGTGAAATCTCGCCAAGCCCTGCTTTTTCCAATTGAGGAAGAGAATAAAAAACGCCTTCGCCGCCGCCGCCGGTTTCGAAGGTCCGGCGCGTTTCAAAGAGATTATGTGTCATGATTGCCACCGAAGATGGATTCTAATAAGGCCTCAAAAAATGGTATAAACCAAATTTTATCATAGTTTGCACCTATCGATGAGCCGTTCCAGGATCGAAGAATTCAGCAGCCGGTTTGCCGCGCTTCACGCGGACCGATGCGACTTGGCCCGATCGACAAGCGAGGCAAGACTTTTTGCTGTTTCAACAAATGCGAACGTCCTTTGGCCGAGGTCCGCTGCAACTCTGCTGGTTAGGTCCGCTGCCGTCGTTGAGAAAATGATCAACGGGTTAACTGTGCGTCTATGGGACGACCCGTTCGAATGGACGCTGCCCGAACGGCTGCGAACTTCCAGCGAGCTGACCGCATATTTCAACGAGGTTGAAAATGCACGCGTTCGCGGATTTGAGTTCCTTAACGATGATGCGGATCTTGAACGATCCATCCTATCGCCAGTAAAGCTCAAGACTCTCGAACAGCTGCTTGCCGATACGATGGCTGGCTCCGAAACATATCTAGCCGAAGCAGAATCGATGGTCTTCACGGACAAAGCCGCTTTTTAAAAGCACTGCACTCCTCGTGGTCTTCGTGTGCGCTGTGCCAAACCTATCGATTCATTGCATTGACGAACCTTTTCGTGCAAAAATTCGTTAAGTTTTCGACGCCCGCGTCCAAAAAGGAGAGCCGAATGTTTTGTCCGCGCTGCGGCCAGCAGCAGATCTCACCGGAAACGAAGTTTTGCAACCGCTGTGGCTTCCAGATGGGGCTGATTCCCGATCGTGGCGGATCAGACGGAGCTCGAAAAGCAGTGCACCGCTGCCGGGGGAGGGCGGACCGAAATAGCATGAATAGAGCATTGAGGAATCGCAGTATTGAACGGAGTGGTTTAGAAACGTTCATTCGCCACTACCCGTCCTTATGATCGAATCTCTTCTGATTCGAGAGCCGCCAGTTCCGCGCGTCGGCGCGGTGACTCAATGGCCACTGAGAGATGGCAAG
>JAICPV010000474.1 GCA_025929655.1 Pyrinomonadaceae bacterium | reverse complement strand
TCGATCTCGGGCTGCGGCAGGAGCACTTCGAGCTGGCCGCGGGCCGGTATCAGCTTCTCGTCGCCGAACAGCTGCCGGGCACCGAGGCCGCTGCAGTTGAAGATCACGGGCTCGGTCAGACGCATCACCTCTGCCCGGTCACGAAATTCCTGCACAACGATCTTGCCGCCCGCGTTGTAGAAATCTCGCAAAAGTGCCCGCAGGTAGATCGGCGGCTCGATCATCATCGAGCTATATTGCCGGACTATTGGGACGCCGAAATAGTTCGCCGGATCGCGATGAACGATCTGCTGCGGATAAAGATCGTTGCCGCCCGCAAGCTCGTTTTGCAGGCCCGCCTCGTTCCGATGAAACGTGAAGATGTCCAACCATCGCACGCCGTACTCCGGCCCGACAATCAGTTGGAAAGCCCGGTTCGAAATGCGGGCGGCGGAACGAAACTGCTCCCTCCATTTTGCGGTTACGGCGTCGTCATCAAACAATGAAACCGGCGACCAGTATCCGGCCGCGATATTCGATGTGGTGTCGGGCGGCAGGCCACGCGCGTAGATTGTTACATTCGCAGATCCATCGGCGTAACGCCGCTGCAGTATCCTGGCTGTCGAGAGGCCGTTTACGCCGCAGCCGATCACAGCGAAGCGTCTCGGCGGCCGCGCTCGTGACACCCTCCCTGAACTCGCCGGCTGATGCTCGACAAAATCCCGCGCCAGATCAACGGCCTGCGTGGCCGTGCCCCACGACAGCGTGATCCCGGCGCCGCCGTGACCGTAATTATGAACCAAAAGCTTATTTCCGATCTTCTGCGCCTCGACAACAAATCCCTCCGGGCGAAAAGGACGCAGCCCGACGATCTCGCGGATCACCCGCTCGCGCGAAACTTTTACGGGAGCCAGCCGCCTTTGAGCCTGCTGCGCGAAAACCTGAAGCGGCGATCGCCCGGCCGCCAGACCAAGTCCAGCGGCGATACCCGCGCTTTGCAAGAATGAGCGTCTATCGATGTTCATTTTGCGGATCCTCCAAATCCGCCTTAGACCCAGCTCTAAGTATCGCGACGAGGATAACTTACAATAGGCGTGAATCAAAGTTTTAAGCAGATGCCGTGATGGTCGATTTTTGAAGTTACCGCGGGCTAAAGAATTTTTTCACGCAAAGACTCAAAGGCCGCAAAGGAGATCCGAAATGCCTTGTTCCAACAAACTGACGATTTCGGAAATTGGCCGACTATCGTATTTGAAGAAAAGCCCCGACACCATTTAGAAAAACCATTTAAAAATCGTAGAATCTTTGTTTATCGCGAATAGTTATAAATAAATTTTATCGGAGACTTTTCTTATGAAAATTGGTCTGCCTAAGGAGATCAAGGACAACGAATACCGCGTCGGTTTGACGCCGGCGGGCGTTCAGGCGTTGGAGAATGCGGGGCACGAGGTTTACGTGCAGAAGACGGCCGGCGAAGGTTCGGGTTTTCCGGACGATGAGTACGTAAAAGCCGGCGCCGACCTGCTTGATACTGCGGACGAAGTTTGGGCGACAGGCGACATGATCGTCAAGGTCAAGGAACCGGTCGCGCCGGAATACCCGCGGATGCGGGAGAACCAGCTTCTTTTCACGTATCTTCATCTTGCACCGGAATTCGAGCTGACCAAGGTCATGCTCGAAAGGAAAGTGACTGGGGTGGCGTACGAAACGATCACCGATCGTCACGGACGCTTGCCGCTTTTGACGCCGATGTCCGAGGTTGCCGGGCGAATGTCCGTCCAGGTCGGGGCGACTTATCTTGAAAAAATGAACGGCGGACGAGGTATTTTGCTCGGCGGCGTTCCGGGCGTACCGGCGGCGAATGTCGTAATAATCGGAGGCGGCATCGTCGGAACGGAAGCCGCCAAAATGGCGGTTGGCCTGGGTGCGAAGGTGACGATCATCGACCGGAACCTCGACCGACTGCGTCAGCTCGACGATATTTTTCTTTCTAAGGTTCAAACGCTTGCATCGTCGCGTTACGCGATCGAGGAAGCGATCTCGCATGCGGACCTGGTCATAGGTGCGGTGCTCGTTGTCGGAGCCGCCGCTCCCAAACTTGTCACCCGCGAAATGCTTCGTCTGATACCGCAGGGCGCGGTTTTGGTTGATGTCGCTGTCGATCAGGGCGGCTGTTTTGAAACCACACACGCGACAACTCATTCGAATCCTACGTACTACGAAGAAGGCGTGCTTCATTATTGCGTTGCGAACATGCCGGGTGCCGTCCCGCGCACATCCACATTCGCACTTACGAACGCGACTCTGCCTTACGCGCTTGATCTGGCAAATAAAGGCTTTGAGCAGGCGATAAAGGACGATTACGGGCTTCGCGAAGGCGTGAACACATACGCGGGCAAGCTGACTTACGAAGCGGTTGCCGAGTCCCAGAATCTGGAATACACCGCGCTCGGTTCGATGATCGATCTCAAAGCCGCCGCAGCGTAAGTAAACTTAGTTATTTCAATA
>JAICPV010000425.1 GCA_025929655.1 Pyrinomonadaceae bacterium | reverse complement strand
TTCGATGCCCTGGTCCACCGGAAGTATCGAAACGTACCCGGTTCCAGCGAGGCGACCGTGATCGAAGATCGACTGCAGCGACCGCAGCACGCCAGGGTTTCTATCCGATTCGGAAACAACTCTATCAACAAAATCGCCGCCCGGCAGATGGATGTCTTCCTTCCGGATCGTCTTGCATTCGTGGTTCAAAAGCGTCTCGGCATCTTCTCCGAGCAGGTCCTGTATTTTCGCGGTCTGGGCGGCAACGGTCATCGTTTTTTCTCCTGAAAACAATAAATAAATGCTAAAAAATTGCGTGAATTATTAATTGTAACATAGTGGCCGTTTTGTACTAAATTCGTCCACCGCATTTTCCCATAAAGGCTTGATGTTAAAAGAGTTAATTCGTTACTTTGCCGGCTAAAAATTATCGGAAAAAGGCAACGTGTTTCATGGATGCAACATCTAAATTTACGTAATTGAGAGGAGAGCAAAAATGGAACAGGTATTACAGAACCAAACGGACAAAACGGTCGTCAAAACTAAAAAAGAGACGATCATCGCGATGTTCAAGGCGGGCGTCGATCAGATAGAGATAATAGCCTCGGTTACGGGAACGAAACCGAGTTACGTCGCCGCGGTTCTTCAGAACGAAGGGCTGATCGACCGGTATTTTGACCTCTACACGTCGACGAATATGCCTCGCAACATCTATTCGAAACATTTTCAGGGACGCTTGGGGTTCAAGGACGTCGAGACAGCGGAGCGCGGCGTCCGCGTGCTCGATGCGGCATACAAGCACTTCGACCTGCAGCACGACCGCGCAGGTCAGCACCACACGCTAGAGATGGCGTTGATGATGCTCGATCGTGCGCGCTGGACAAACAAACTGCCCGAAGCCGAGATCTATCGGCAGTGGCTGATGAAACGGCTGAGCACACCGCTAGTCGAATCTCCGAAACCGGAGGCGCTCGACACTGACCAGCGACCGGAGGCCATGGCCGAGGAGCCGATCGAGAAGCCGCTCAAAATTGCAGCCTAGACGAGGTAGCCATATCAGTTTTTGTTGTTCATTGTATTCGGTGACCACCGCCAGTTCCCGGATTTTGATCATTTCGTGCCGCGAAAAAACCGCTTCGCGGCCTTAATTGTTTTAGGGTCAATATTTACAGGAATCCTGCCTTACGATGGAAAAACCGATCTCCGCTATTTCGTTGCAACGGGACTGAAAAAATTTTAATCTAATGCGAGTGTTTTAAAAACGACACCCTTTTAGAACGAACCAAAAAATCAGAACAAAGAGTCGATTCGATTTCTCGCGGAAGCCGGTACCGGGCGAACACCGGTCTAGCTTTATGCGAATCAACGAATCGGTTCCGAGGTATATATGAACTTGATCCCCAACCGTTTGATTTCACATTTCGCTGCGGTACTGCTCGTCTGCGTATTTTCCGCTGTCACTTTCGCACAGGACAAGGAATGGCGTCCGGTCTCGCCTGCGGAGCTTTCGGCAAAGCAACCCATCGTGGAACCCAATGCTGATGCCGAGGCCATCTTTTGGGAGGTGCGGATCGACGACAGCTCGTATGACGACCTTTCTCTTCGGCACTATGTTCGCGTGAAGATCTTCACGGAGCGGGGACGCGAGAAGTTCAGCAAATTCGACATCCCATTCACGAAGGACATGAGGATCAAGGACCTTGCCGCGCGTGTTACACGAGCGGACGGAACTACGGTCGAGATCGACAAAAAAGACATCTTCGAGCGCGAAATAATAAAAGCCGATGGTGTCAAGATCAAGGCCAAATCGTTCGCGGTCCCGAATATCGAGCCAGGAGTTATCGTTGAGTATCGTTACCGCGAAGCGATCAACGACGCAGGCGCGAAAGGAATGCGGCTGGCGTTTCAGCGCGACATTCCCGTGCAGGAAATGTCCTATTACTACAAACCGTTCGGCAAGCAGGATCCAAACTACCAGAACTACAATTTCACCGACACAAAATTCGTCAAAGACGACAAAGGTTTCTGGCTCGCACGGCGAAAGAACGTACCGTCGTTCAAGGAAGAGCCGCGAATGCCGCCCGACGACATGGTGCGGCCGTGGATGCTGCTCACGGGAACGCGTTTAGGTATTACCGGCGCCGGCCCCTTTTCGATCTCGTTTACGGTTAAGGACCCGAGCAGCCCACAGCTGTATTGGGGCGGCGTTGCTGCGGAACGCATGCCGCTTGTAAAGTTCATCACTAAGCCGAACAAGGAGATAACAAGGGTTGCGACGGAACTAACGGCCGGCGAGACCACTCAGGAAGGAAAACTGAGGAAATTGTATGAGTTCGCGCAGCGAGAGATCCGAAATACGACATTTGATACTACGCTTACGGATGAAGAACGCGCCAAACTTCCGAAAGTTGGATCACTCGAGGACATCCTAAAACGCCGTCAAGGTGATTCCCAATATGTCGATATGCTCTTTGGCGCGATGGCAAGCGCACTGAAGATGCCTGTACGCGTCGCATTTGTCGGGAACAACAGCAAGATGTTCTTTAAGCCGGAAATGACGAACGAGAACCTTATTCATCCCGGGGCGATAGCGGTTCAGGTAGGCCAGGACTGGCAATTCTTCAACCCTGGGCTGAAGTTTCTTCCCTTTGGCATGCTTGTATGGTACGAAGAACAGAATCCTTCGCTTATCCTAGGCGAGAAACAGTACTCCTGGAGCGACACCCCGATGACGCCGCATGACAGATCGGCCGCAAAGCGAACCGGCAAGCTCAAGCTTTTGGATGACGGCACGCTCGAGGGGCGGGTAAAGATCGAATTGACGGGACATCTTGCTCTGAATTATCGGTTGGACAATTAC
>JAICPV010000235.1 GCA_025929655.1 Pyrinomonadaceae bacterium | reverse complement strand
CTCCGATAAATTCGCCAGGCTCAATCGTTCCTGTATCGCATCGATCGTCTCGCCCATGTTCTCGCGGGTTTCTTCGATCTCCGAATGCAGCCGCTCGGTCTCGTCCGAGACGACCGGGTCCGTGTTGTCATCGGATTCGGCGTCGCCCAATTTCACCGGCGACGAATCGGCCGTTTCGTCATATTTAGTTAGTCCACTTGGTTCTTGAGCCATTGTGCATCCTCCTTGATCGATTCGATGGACTCCTGCGGCGCCCAATTCGCGTTTTTGATGTGGGACATCCCCGAGCTTACGAGAAAGTACGAAACGATCGCCAAAACTATCCCCACCACAAGGGCCGAGGCCCAAAGCGGGATAGCGTACGCGAGCAAAACCACCACCCCTGCGACAACCGCAAGCAATCCCGCATAGCCGATAAACGCGCCGGCCGCGATCAGGCCGATGTCTTTGCCCGCGGCGGAAGCCTTGTCGGTCAATTCCGACTTGGCCAATGCCGCTTCCTGACGTATCAATTTCCCCGTCTGTGCTGCGAGATCGGAAAATAAGTCGCCTAAGCTGGGTTGTTCTCTCACTAATTGCTGTTGTGCCATAAAACCCTCCTTGCTCGACTAATTTATCGATGACTCACAACCCCCTGGCAGCCTGCCCTCCCATCTGGGGACGCTGCTTCGGAAGGTTATTGAATGTTTCGCCCGCGGCCGCGGCGGCCGATCGGTTTGGCGGTGAGCTCTTCAGAAATCTGGCCGCGAGAAACCCGAGGGCGAATGCGCCGCCGAGGACCCACGCCGGATTATTTCGTGCGAAACGCTCTGCGTCGCGGTACATCGCGTTAAGATCCTGCCGTTCGA
This sequence comes from Pyrinomonadaceae bacterium, assembly GCA_025929655.1. Taxonomy (GTDB): domain Bacteria; phylum Acidobacteriota; class Blastocatellia; order Pyrinomonadales; family Pyrinomonadaceae; genus OLB17. Next base: position 3,849 of record JAICPV010000235.1, on the reverse strand, counting down.
AATACTTCGCGGCCCGCTCGATCTTTTCTGCTGCTGTAGTCGAGAATTCTGACGTGAGCCTGGATACTTGATCGTCTGTGCCCGGCCCGCCAAGATTGTCACCCAATTGCCTGATACTCGACGCCACATTCGAAAGGCCGCTGGAAAGGCTGGACTTTTTCTCTTCTAATTTCTCGGTCGCCTTGGTCGTCGCCGAATCAAACGCCTCGCTCGCAGAGGAACGAAATTGCTTGATCAAACCCTTATCCTCTCCGTTTCCGGACCTGTTGATCTCATTTCCGGTTATCGGGTCAAAACGCTGTTCGACAGGGGTTATTGGGGATTTTGCACTCTTTGCCGATGCTCCGCCACGCGTGGACGTACCCTGAGGCATCGCTGTCTCCTGGGTGTTCTTCTTTGTTTCTTCTGCCATGATTCCTTTACTCCTTGTTCGTTATCTCAAAATGATTACCGTATCCGTGTAGATACGAATACCACGCGCGCAACGCTTAGCACGGTAACTTACCTTACAAATCGGCGGTGCTGCCAAATGATTTTTGTGGGAAAGATCAGGACGCGAGAATGAAAGTGGGGCCTCTGAAGCCCCACTTATTCCATCTCGGTGGGCTAACTCCCCACCTTGACCACCTGATATACGGTGCTCGTCGGTACCGTAACATCGGTGTCTTCAACCGTGACGAAAAGGCCGAAGTCCTGAAGCGCGGTCTCGCTCGCGATCTTTGTATCGTCGCGGCGGCCGTTATTGATCACCTGGCCGAGCTTGGTGTATTTGCCGTCAGGGCCAAACGTCCACAGAACGAACCGCTTGGTCTCCGGTGCACGCTTCATGTTTTCCATATTGAGCGTTACCTTGGTCGCACCTTTTTCGCGGTCGATCCCGATCCTGGCTTCGAGTCCGTCGTATTCCGGAAACTTCAATGTCATCGTCCGTTCGTCCTCACCGAACGCGGGAATGTTCAGCAGGGGAACGTTGTACGCGAATTGATTAGTAGTACCGCTGCCAACATTGATCGCAGCTGCGGTCCGCGTCCGAACCGGGATCGCGGTGAATCCGGTCGGCACTTCGCTGGTAAACACAACGTGTTCGGGCGAGAATGCCGTCATCGTTTCCATCGGCGACAGCGCCAGCATGAACTGATTCAGCGTGGTCTGAAACGTCCCGGCCGCTACACCGTTAGTGACGGTCAAGGGCCCCAGCACCGTAGGAACGCCCGTCGGATCTATCGCGTAGGCATAATATCTACCCGTCGCCGGAAGTCCATTGACGTTGAACACGATCCGCGTGCCGTCAGCAGTACGCATCACTCGTGCGGTCCCTTTGCTGCCGGCGAGAGTTGCAGATGGAAGTAAACTAACCGATACCTCGCGGCCCACAGGATATTCGATAACCGTGTAGGATCCGTCAGGATGGGTCACCACTTCCTTTTTCGTGATCACCGGATCCTGAGCAAAAGCCGTAGTTGCCATGCCGAGGCATAGCAGCAATGCAAAATAAGAACTAATTAATCTCATGTCTAACAACCTCCTTGAGTATGGGACGACTGAATGCAGACACATCCTCCCTATGCCTGCGAATATCGCAAAGCGCGTGCCAATTGGCTGTATCCTGTCTTACAGTGGATTATTTAAACACCGAAGCTTGCGAGTGAACTGCTGAAATACTGTTTAGCGCATCGAATCAAGACAAACTGTAACGTCTATTTTTCAACCGATTTCGCTTCGTTCCAAAGCTCGTCAAGGCCAGAAAGCGGTGTGTTTTCGAGGATCTGATGTTGGTCCTTTAAGGCCCGTTCAATATAGGCAAAGCGTCGTCGAAATTTTCGATTTGTACGTTTGAGGGCGGTTTCCGGTTCGACGTCGAGCTTTCGCGCGAGATTCACGACCGCGAAAAGAAGATCGCCGATCTCGTTTTCGATCTCGTCCCGGTTGTTCGTCTCGATCTCTGCTTTCAATTCGGTTACTTCTTCGTCGATCTTATCGAAAACCTGCTGCGCGGTTTCCCAGTCGAATCCGACCTTCGCAGCTTTGCTGGTGATCTTTAGTGCTTCGAGCAGACCAGGAAAGTGGACAGGGACTTCGTCCAGGACTGAGCCGTTCTTCTTTTCTTGTTTTCCGGAAATTTTGCGCTCGTTCTTTTTCAACTCATCCCATTTGTCGAGGACATCTTGCGCCTTTTCAAGTTTGGCGTCGCCGAAAACATGCGGGTGGCGAAGAACAAGTTTCTTAGTGATCCCTTCGGCGACCTCTTCGATCGTGAAATCTCCTTTCTCTTTCGCGATCGTTGAATGAAAGATGACCTGGAGAAGAAGGTCGCCGAGTTCTTCCTTCAGATTCGTGACGTCGCCGGTCGCTTCGGCTTCCTGGATCGCGTCGAAGGTCTCGTACGCTTCTTCAAGGAGATACTGCGACAGTGTGGCGTAGGTTTGCTCGGCATCCCATGGACAGCCGCCCGGCGCGCGAAGGCGTTCCATGACGGCGACGAGTTCATCAAGTTGTTCGGACATTGAGTTAATTAAAGTCTAGAAAGTCTGGCAAGTCTAGACAGAGCAAAAAGTCTGAGAATTTTCGGCAGTCCGAAAAGTTGAATTGGGTCGCAACCAAAAAGTCTTCCCAGAGTATCGAGACCGGTAAGACTTCCTAGACCAATTATTCGAATGCTAATATCGAATCAAATAAAGATTATGATCGGACGCGAAAACGAAGAACAGGAAGTCACATTTAAGGTCGCAGACCGGCGAAAATTCAACGCGGACGGTTCGCTGCGTGAGGGGGTAGTGCTGGATGAACCGCAACCGGAACCGGAGCCATCGGGGCCGAGTGCGAGTACTGAGGCTGAGGCCCAGCAAACGCTGCCGTCGCGCGAACCAGCCGCCGGGGTCGACGAAGAAATACCGGGCGAGGACGATCCGGCGAGCTTCGTAAATTTCCTTTCGACCTTGGCGACGAATGCCGCCGCCGCTCTCGGGGCGGTCCCGCATCCGGCGACCGGAAAACGCACGCTCGACCTGGACACAGGCAAGTACTGGCTCGACGTGCTGGGGATGATAAAAGAAAAGACAAAAGGGAATCTTCACCCGCAGGAAGGGCGGATCCTCGACACGCTGCTCGCCGACCTGCGAATGCAATACGTCACAATGGTCCGTGCGGCGGAAGAAAAGCTAAAGGCGAACGCCGCTAAAAAATTCTCAAACGCGGACATCTTGGGCAAGAAATAAAATAGTTTATTAACGCAGAGATCGCAGGGAACGCAGAGCAGTTTTTGTCTTGATCTCTGCGAACATTGCGATCTCTCTGCGTTTAGAAGGATGAAATTAAATTTCTTAGGAACAGGCACTTCAACAGGTGTACCATCGATCGCGTGCGATTGCGAGACGTGCCTGTCTGAAGACCCGCGGGATAAACGGCTTCGTACGTCCATCCTCATCGAACATAACGGCACGACCATATTGGTCGATACGTCGGCGGATTTCAGGCAGCAGGCGCTGCGAGCGAACATCAGAAGGATCGACGCGGTACTGATTACGCATTGCCATGTCGACCACGTTTTCGGCCTCGACGATATTCGCCCGTTGAATTTTCGCTACGGAGCGATGCCGATTTTCGCGAACGAGATCGCGTGGATCGACCTTCGCCGCATCTTTCAATACATCTTCAAACCGACACATTTCGGCGGCGGCCTGCCGCAGCTTATCCCGCATACGGTTTACAACCACGCTGCGTTTTGTATCGGCGATATTGAGATCACGCCGCTCGAAGTAATTCACGGCAAACTTCCCGTGATCGCGTACCGCTTCAACAATTTCGCCTACGCCACCGATTTGAATTTCATCTCGGACGAAACAATCGCCG
>JAICPV010000305.1 GCA_025929655.1 Pyrinomonadaceae bacterium | reverse complement strand
AAGACTGGCGCGAAACGTCAAATGGTAATTTCCGGGACACGCATCCGTCGAACATCTGGACCGATATTTCCGTGCCGTTCTGGTCGATGCCGGAAAACACAGATCACCCGACGCAGAAACCCGAAAAGCTCCTCGCAAAGCTGATCCTCGCAAGTTCTAATCCGGGCGATCTCGTCCTCGACCCCTTCGCCGGGAGCGGAACGTCGGCAGTCGTAGCGAAAAAACTGGGACGCAGTTTTATAGCTATCGAATCGGACGAAAACCACTGTCTCTTTGCCGTAAAGCGCCTCCAACTCGCCGAAACGGATGACTCAATACAAGGATTTACGAACGGCGTCTTTTGGGAACGAAACAGCCGACTGCGGTAATGTGAGTATGAGCGCGCATTTTCCTTTGCTCTTCGGACGGCTTTATAATGTGGCCGTCGCAAATTGACGGCATCTATCCATAAGATTAGTGCAGGAGGACCAAATGACGCTGAAAATCGCCGCAGCAATTGCATTTTTGATCACCAGTCTGGCTTGCGAAACTGCGAAAGAGTCGCCTACCGAAGGATCAGTGCCTCGAACCACGCCCGTTCAGGTGGGTGAAATGGCACCCGACTTTACGCTTGAGGATCAGAATAATCAGAAGGTCACGCTTTCTTCGACCCGCGGGATGCCCACTATTCTCGTTTTCTACCGGGGGCATTGGTGAACGTACTGTACTCGGCAGGTTGCCGAGCTACGCTCGCTCTTGCAGAAGGACGAACCCGTGCGTCTTTACGCAGTGAGCATCGATCGGCCGGAGGAGAGCCGGGAATTTGAAACGAAAATTGCCGCTGACGGCCGTGGCGCGATCAACTTTCCGCTACTGTCCGATCCCAATCACCGCGTGATTGATACATACGGGCTGCGGGACCCCGCGTACACAGAGCAGAAGTTTGACGGCGTTCCCTATCCTACCGTTTATGTCATCGACAAATCAGGACGCGTGGCGTGGGCCGAGGTCAATCAGGACTACAAGCAGCGGGCGAGTAATGAGGAAATACGCGCCGCGCTGAATTCATTGAATTGAGCAGATTGTGGGTCGGTTACCTTACCTAAAATTGCTTACTAAGACCACGTCGTTGGTCTCGGCACCGCGCGATGAAACTATCTGTTTCCCGTCGCCTGACCAGCTAAACCAAAATATTTGATCCGCTTTGAACTCAGTTAACTGCTTTGGCGCTCCACCGGGGACGGGTTGGCTCCAGATGTTGGAGACGCCGCCGACAGTGGCGATATATGTCAGCGCATTCCCGTCGGGCGTCCAACGTAGGTTTCCCCAAGCGGTATGCGGCACGTCGAATGTCTTCGAGATCTCGCCCCCTTCAAATGGCATAACAGCTATACGCGCGCGTGAATTCGTATGCTCGTCACGATAGACAGCGGCGATCATCGTACCATCGGGCGACAAGGCCGGCGCCGAAAGCGTCCTGTCCGATAACGGCGACGGCGCACCGCCTTCGACGGAAACGCGCCAAAGCGTCGGCTTACCTGCGAATAGTGTGTAAACGACCCATTTCCCATTGGGTGATAATTGTGCGTGGTTCTCGCCGCTGCCGCTGGTCAACTGCTTCGCGTGAGCACCGTCAATATCCATACGCCAAATGTGGGCGGCCCCGTCGCGCGTCGAAGTGAAGACAATGAAACGCCCGTCGGGTGAAACGGAAGGGTTCGTGTTAACACCCGCACCCGACGTAAGTTGACTTTGTCCGGTGCCGTCCGCGTTCATTATCCATATGTCATTATTGCCGCTTGCCTTCGACACATAAACGATCCTACCGTCAGGCGTCCAAACGGCTCCGTCTTTTCCATCTCGCTTGCCTACACCCTGGGTGACCGGAGCTGAGCGGTTGTAATCGCCGTTAGGAATCAACCAGATATTCGAGAACGTCTCTGACTGCACCGTGACCAATCGACTGGAATCCGCCGTGAGACTGGCGCCAGAGTAGTTGTTCAGATCGTTAGTGATCCGCCGAACTTCGCCGTCCTGGCGCGAAAGAAACCATATCTGCGAGGAATCGAAGCTTGCAGAAGCCTGTTCCGATGCCGCTACGATCAACCCGCTGCCGTCATGCAGCCACTCCACCTGTCCTATGTAGGTCCAGCCCTGTGAGGAGATCGCTTTTTCCGGGCCGCCGTCCGCCGGGACCTCAACGACATAACTGTTGTAGATAGGAACATGGCTGCCGGCGCCGCAGGCAATAGTTTGTCCGTCGGGCGACCATGATACGGACTTGAAAAAGTTCGGGAATTTGCGTACTGCGATTCTATGCTCGCCGGTGCCGTCGGCATTCGCAACCATCAGGCCTTCCTCTCCCTGCTCGATAAATTGACGGATGAATGCCAGACGTTTCCCATCGGGAGAAAATGTGACCGCACTCCCTACGTTCGAGATAAGCTTCCGTGCTGTACCGCCCAGGACCGGAACTTGATAAAGCACGGGTTGCGGATTGTTCTTATCGGAAACTACATAGAAAATAAAATCGCCGTCTCTTGAAAAGGTTAAACCAGTGTATTGGACATCCGACGGCGGCACGATTTGCACGTCGCTGTGGGTATTGACCTGCCTTACTCGAAGGTGTTGCTGGCCATCTTGACTCGAAACGTGAACGACGTATCGGCCGTCAGGGGAGATCACCGCTTGGGAAGCTTTTCCGCTGTTGGTCAGCCTCGAGATCTTCATAGTTTGCAACGGCGCGGACCACTGCTTCGGCTGCTCGCTCTGCAAGTAAGATCTGTACAGCTGCACGCCCCCGAAGCTCACAGCCGCAACGGCCGCGAGGATCATCACAACCCCGATGGCGATACGTTTTCTATGAAGTTTGATTTGTCCGACTATGTATTCCGCGCTTGAGGTTGGGTGCGGTCGGATCAATGCGGTCGTATGTCCTGTCGGTTCTTGCGTATCGTCGACGGCGACTTGTAAGCGGGTTCTTGCTGACGAAAGTACGTGGGGCCGACGCGCTCCCGAAGAGGCCGGGTCTAAGTTCGGGGCTGCTGCTTCGTCAGGCATATTTTCCGACGAAAGAAGTGCCGTCTTCGGGTCAAAGCTTGCTGGCCCGTAGATCAGTAACTCGCCATCGTCGAGACAGTAGTTCAGTGTCTCGTCCGTGTAAGCGCGCCGGCATGCAGGACATTGCTTCATGGTCCAAGGGTCTATCGAATTATGGACTTGAATGGCGTTTGCCACCAAGCCGTATTGAGTGTGCGAGCAGAAATACCGCTAATATGCGCACCACCCGGGTTTATCGTGAAACGATGCTTTCGCTCGGGGCACTTATTCAGCTTCGCGGGCTTCGCGGATGATGCCTATGAATTGTTTGGCGCGTTCGGTGACGATGTGGGCTTCGCCGGCGCGGATGGCTTTGACGTCGACGAGATCGGTGCCGACACCGAGGGCCGACGCACCGGCCTTTATGAAATCGGCCGCTGTTTTCACAGAGACGCCGCCGGTCGGGACGATCTTGATCTGCGGGAACGGGCCTTTGAGATTTTTCACGTAGCTTGCCCCGCCGACCGAGCCGCACGGGAACACCTTTACGAGATCCGCTCCTGCGCTCCATGCGGTGATCACCTCGGTTGGCGTCAGCACGCCTGGCATCACGGGCACGCTGTATCGATGACAGACCGCGATGGTGTCGAGATCGAGCGCGGGACTGACGATGAACCGCGCCCCTGCCAGCATGCACGCGCGGGCGGTCTCCGGATCGAGCACCGTTCCGGCGCCGACGAGAACTTCGTCACCATATTTGTCCGCGACGGCCTCGATGACGCGAACCGCGCCGGGCACCGTCATCGTGATCTCGAGCACGTCAATTCCGCCTGCCTTGATGGCTTCGATCGCCTGCATCGCTTCGTCGGCTGACGAGGCGCGGACGACGGGGACAAGGCCTAGCGTTTCTTTTTGCTCAACAATTTTCTTTTTATCCATTTGATTTTT
>JAICPV010000090.1 GCA_025929655.1 Pyrinomonadaceae bacterium | reverse complement strand
TCGAATACTTTGATGTCGTCACACCCTTGCATGACCTCTGCAAGGATCAGATCCCCAATAAGAATACGCCTGACGCCGAACAGATCCTTGAGCTTCTCGGTCTGCTCTGTAGACCTTGCTCTGACGAAGTCGATCCAGACACTTGAATCCACAACGATCACTTATCAAGCCTCATCTTTTCAAGATCACCCTGCCACTCGAATTTACCCCAAAGTTCTTTGGCTCCAGCCTGCCGCCGAAGGCTCAATAACTCCTTTAACGCCAACTCCACCACTTCGCGTTTTGTCTTCAACCCAGTAGCTTTAAGCGTGTCTCTCATTAATTTATCGTCGATCTCGATATTGGTTCGCATGTGTATAAACACCTCGCTTTATACACATCCTAACAAGCAGCCACCGCGGTGTCAACCAATATGAAAAGGACGGCTGAAGCCGTCCTTTCACACCGATCTGAGGGTTTAGGTTATTCGCCGCCGTCGCCGCTGCTTTGAGCTTTGGCCTTTTCCTCCAACAGGATCGCTTTGCGAGAAAGCTTGATCTTGTTGCCTTCCCTGCCGATGCATTTGACAAGGATCTGCTGGCCTTCCTTGAGCTCGTCGCGCACGTCTTTAACACGCCGGTCGGAGATCTCGGAAATATGCAGCAGCCCGTCGAGGCCCGGCATGATCTCGACAAATGCGCCGAAATCGACGATGCGGGAAACGGTTCCCATGTATGTTTCGCCGATCTCCGCCTCGGCGGTGAGCGCCTTGATCCGGGCGATCGCTGCCTGAGCAGCCTCGCCGTCGGCCGTTGCGATCGTGATCGTGCCATCGTCTTCCACATCGATCTTCGCGCCGGTTTCTTCGGTCAATGCACGGATCACAGACCCGCCCTTTCCGATAACGTCGCGGATCTTTTCGGGATTGATCTTTATCGTGATAATTCGCGGGGCGTATGGCGAAATGTCTTCGCGTGGTGCCTCGATCGATTTCTGCATGATGTCCAGAATATGCAGTCGTCCCTTTCGGGCCTGCTCGAGCGCTTCCTGGAGGATCATAGCGTTGATCCCGGCGACCTTGATATCCATTTGAAGAGCCGTGATGCCTTCGCTCGTTCCGGTGACCTTAAAGTCCATATCGCCGTAGTGATCTTCGGCTCCGGCGATGTCCGAAAGGATCGCGTAACGGTTCCCTTCCATGACCAGGCCCATCGCCACGCCCGCGACCGGACGCTTGATCGGGACACCGGCGTCCATAAGGCTAAGAATGCCGCCGCAAACCGACGCCATCGATGACGAGCCGTTAGATTCGGTGATATCCGAAACGATTCGAAGCGTGTAAGGAAAATCGGCTTCATCCGGTAGCACGGCCTCGATCGCGCGTCGGGCTAGATTTCCGTGTCCGGTCTCACGCCGCGACGTTCCGCCGAAACGGCCTGCTTCGCCTACGGAGTACGGCGGGAAATTATAGTGGAGCATGAAACGCCGTTTTACTTCGCCCTTCTCGATATCGTCCATGTACTGCTCATCCATCTTCGTGCCGAGCGTGGTCGCGACGATCGCCTGCGTTTCTCCCCGAGTGAACAACGCTGAACCATGAACTCGCGGCAGCCAGCCAACTTCGCACGTAATCGGCCGGATCTCCGAGACTTTTCTTCCGTCGGGCCGACGGCGTTTCCCGAGCATGTCCTCGCGAAAGATCTTTTCCTTCAGGTGCGAGAACGCCTTTCCGGCCCTTTGGCGAGCCTCGGGCTGATCTTCAGGATAAGAATCGACGACCTCCTTTTTCAGCGCATCGATGGCAGCGTAGCTTGTGAGCTTGTCCTTTCCGGTCGTATCCAGAGCTCCCCGAAGCCGGTTGCCGAAATTCTTTTCCACTTCAGCTACGACATTTTCGTCGATCGCCGGCGGCGTGAATTCACGTTTCGGAATGTCGAGCGCCTTTCCGAGTTCTTTCTGCCACAGGCAGAGCCGCTTTATCTCCTTATGCGCGAGCATCAGTGCCTCGAGCATGATCTTTTCCTCGACCTCCTGTGCCTCAGCCTCGACCATACAAATGGCTTCTTCGGTGCCCGCAACGATCAGATTGAGCTGGGATTCGCGACGTTGATCGAATGTCGGGTTGATTATGTATTTGCCGTCGATCAGCCCGATGCGAATACCCGCGATCGGGTTATGAAACGGAATGTCGGAAAGATAAAGCGCAAGCGACGCACCGGTAATGGCAACTACGTCCGGATCATTTTGTGCATCGGACGATATTACGGTCCCAACGATCTGAGTTTCGAACCGGTATCCGTCGGCGAAAAGCGGACGGATCGGCCTGTCGATAAGGCGGCATGTAAGCACTTCCTTCTCCGAAGGCCGACCTTCGCGACGGAAATAATTTCCCGGAATGCGGCCGGCAGAATAGCTTGATTCGCGATACTCGACCGTCAACGGGAAGAAATCCAATCCTTCCTTGGCCGTTCGCATACTGACCGCGGTAACGAGTACCATCGTCTCGCCGTACCTGATAACGACCGAACCGTCGGCCTGTTTTGCGACCTTTCCGGTCTCGACCATCAGCTCTTTATCTCCGAGCTTGATGGATTCACTCAAATATTTTTTCTTTGACATCTAATGTTCCTCAAAACAAAAGCGGCCGGGGCCAATCGTGAAGCCCCGCCGCTTTTGGAGTTTCCAAAACTTGCGTACGTTCTATCTGTTTGTGGACTCTCAATAGCTGTCACGTTCAGCATCCAATAACAAATTCTCCGGGAGAACGACTATAAAATTGCGGCCCGAAGCGGCCAGTACAACGAAAAACTAAAAATGAAAAGCGGAAAATGTTAAATCATGTTCGATCAGCTCTTCGTTTTTAGTTTTTAGCTTCTCGCTACCTTCTAAGTCCGAGTTTACTGATCATCTCATGATACTGATCGATATCGGTCTTCCGAAGATAATCCAAAAGCTTGCGCCTGCGCGAGACCATTTTGAGCAGGCCGCGGCGCGAATGATTGTCTTTCTTGTGGACCTTGAAATGCTCGGTCAGTTCGTTGATGCGCTGCGTCAACAACGCCACCTGCACCTGCGACGAACCCGTGTCCGTCCCGTGCGTTTTATAATCCCCAACTATCTTTTCTTTTGTTTCTTTTGCTGTCGCCATAAAAACCAGCTCTAAATAGCCTCTCCTTGCTCGCAGTAACTCCGTCAAAACTTCGCACGGCAACCGCGAAAAATCAGTGAATAACCAATAACCGAAAACTAGCAGTGATCAGAAATTCTGCTTTATTATCCGTCATTTAACGGATATTTATCAACCAGACGAACAGTGCGATCACTAATCACCGTCACTTTTCGACGAAACTGAATTCCTCCATGAATTTCGTTGAGAAATCGCCCTTCTGAAATCGCTCGTCTGCCATGATCTGCTTATGCAGGGGAATGGTCGTTTTGATGCCTTCGACGACCATCATATCCAGCGCCCGACGCATTCTCGCGATCGCGAGATCTCTTGTTCTCGCGTGCACGATAAGTTTCGCGATCATCGAATCATAATAGGGCGGGACCGTGTAGCCCGGATATACAGCCGTGTCCACACGAACGCCCGGCCCGCCTGGAATATTGAAGGCCGTGATCTTTCCGGGGCTGGGTGTGAATTTCACCGGGTCCTCGGCATTAATACGGCATTCGATCGAATGACCCGCGATCCGCACATCCGACTGTTCGTACTGAAGATCCTCCCCGGTCGCTATTCGGATCTGGTTTCGCACGATATCGGCGAGCGTGACCATTTCGGTCACGGGATGCTCCACCTGTATACGCGTGTTCATTTCCATGAAGTAGAAGCTGCCGTCTTCATCGAGGAGAAACTCGAACGTTCCCGCGCTTGAATAACCGATCTTTTTACAGGCGTTCACAGCGACCGCACCCATCTTCTCTCGGGTTTCCGGGGTAATGGCAACCGAAGGAGCTTCTTCCAAAAGTTTCTGATGCCGACGCTGAATGGTGCATTCGCGTTCGCCAAGATGCACGCAGTTACCATGCTCATCAGCAAGGACCTGGATCTCGATATGCCTCGGCCGCTCGATGTAGCGCTCGATGTAAACCGCGCCGTTCTTGAAGGCCGCAAGCGCTTCCTGCTGGGCCGTCTCCAAATTCGATTCGAGCTCGGACTCCTTCCGGACGATCCGCATCCCTCGTCCGCCGCCGCCCGCCGCAGCCTTGATAATAACGGGGAAACCGATCTCCTTAGCTAGCCTGATCGCTTCCTCAGGAGATTCGATCGGATCGGGACTGCCCGGCAGGATCGGCACGCCTGCCGCCGCCATCGTACGACGCGCCTCGACCTTGTCGCCCATCATAGCGATGACGTCCGGACTCGGGCCGATGAATTTTATATTACAGTCACCGCAAATTCGCGCGAATGTGGCTGACTCGGCGAGGAAACCATATCCTGGGTGGATCGCGTCAACGTTCGTGATCTCCGCTGCCGAGATTATCGAAGGAATATTAAGATAGCTTTGCGCGGACGGTGCTGGGCCGATGCAAATAGCCTCGTCGGCGTAGCGAACGTGCAACGCTTCGCGGTCCGCCTCAGAGTGCACGGCGACGGTTTTGATATCCATCTCCTTGCACGTCCAAATAATCCGGTTCGCGATCTCGCCGCGGTTCGCTATCAAAATTTTGCGAATTTCTCGCATAAATCAAATTAGCCGCAATTAGGCACAAAAGACGCAAAAAAAGAAAAGTATTTTTTGAGCTTTTTGTACCTTTTCGCGGCTATTTCTTAATGCCGAACAGCGGCTGGCCGAATTCGACGGGCTGGCCGTTCTCGACGTAGACCTCGACAACCTCGCCCGAAGTTTCCGCCTGGATCTCGTTCATCAGCTTCATCGCCTCAACGATACAGACGACGGTGTCCGGCGAAACCTTGCTCCCTTCGGAAACATACGGCTCCTTATCCGGTCCAGACGCGCGATAGAAAGTACCAACGATCGGTGAAGTTATTTTGTAAAGGTCGGATTCGGCTGCGGTGGCAGGTCCCGCGTCGGCTGACGGTACAGCGGATATGCCGGTCGCAGGCGAAGAAACAGAAACCGGCTGCGGCGCCGGAGCAAATGACGTCGCGGACATTTTTGCAAGGCGAACGCGAATGTTCTCGTTCTCAAACTCGAACTCGGTCAGGCCCCGCTCCTCGAAAAGATCGGCCAGATCGCGTATCTCTTCGATATTATAGGAGCGATCGGAGCCCGCCTTTTTCCCTTTGGTCTTTTCGCTGTCTTCAGCCTTCATAGAAGCCGTGGTTTCACTCATCGCGGACTTGCTCCTTTCAATGATTTCAACCGTTCGCCGCCAATTCCCGCGGATTGTCTACGAGTTCGATCACCGCTAGCTCGGCATTGTCGCCGCTCCGCCGTCCAAGCCGGACTATGCGTGTGTACCCGCCATTGCGATCCTTGTAACGTGCGCCCAGTTCGTCGAATAAGCGCTGAACGGCTTTGACGCCGGCGGTCCTTTCGATGGTGTCTTTCGTTTCGCCTTTTTTCCCGCGGAAACGACTTGACGCGATCTTGAAGGTCGAATTCCCCGCGTGGAAATATCTCGCGGCCTGGCGTCGAAGATGAACTTCCTGGGCTTTCGCACCATCGCCGTCCAATGCCTGGGCCTTGCGCGCGAGCGTGATCGCCTTTTCTACGAACGGACGAAGCTCCTTAGCCTTGGCAACGGTGGTTATGATGTGTTCTTTGTCGGAATTGATAAGCGAGGTCGCCATGTTCCGTAGCATCGACATCCGATGCTCGGTCGTCCTTCCCAATTTACGATGTGCTTTTAAATGTCTCATATCAGTCTCGGAAGTCTAGACAGTCTTGTTAGTCATGGAAGTCCCACAGGACTTCCTCAACTTCCAAGACTTTCTAGACTAACTAGTCCAGGTCGCGTCCGCCCGAGCCGGGGATCGGATTTCCCTGCTCATCGAAATCCATACCGAAATCCAAACCCATTCCATGAAGCAGGTCCTTGATCTCGGTGAGCGATTTCTTGCCGAAGTTTTTCGTGCCGAGCATGTCCTTTTCACTGCGTCGGATCAGGTCGCGGATCGAGCGGATATCCGCGTTCTTCAAGCAATTGTACGAGCGCACCGAAAGCTCCAGCTCATCGACCGGCTTGTCCAGCAGGTCGTTACGCATCAGCGGCGGGCGAGCGATGTCCTCGTATTTGTATTCTTCCTCCTCTTCTTCGAAATTGATGAAGATGGACATGTGGTCCTTCACCAATTTCGCCGCGAGGCCGATCGAATCTTCCGGCGTGACCGAACCGTCAGTCCAGACCTCGAGCGTCAATTTGTCGAATTCCGTGTTCGAGCCCTGACGCGTTTTGTCGACCGAATAGTTGACCTTCTTTATCGGCGTGTGGACCGAATCGATCGGGATATAGCCGATCGAAAGGTCTTCGTCGTTGTTGAGTTCGGCTGCGATATATCCGCGGCCGCGCTTCAGACGCATCTCTATATTAAGCGTTCCCGAGCCGTTGATAGTGGCGATATGCACGTCCTGATCGAGTATCTCGACGTCCGAGTCTCCGGAAATATCCGCGCTCGTGACCTCGCCCGGCCCTTTTTTGCTGATCGTTAGGGTTTTCGGCCCTCCGCCGTGCAAAATGAACGGCACCTGCTTCAAATTAAGAATGACGTCCGTGGCGTCCTCGACAACTCCCTTGATGGATGAGAATTCGTGCTCGACGCCATCGATCTTCACCGCCGTTACGGCGGCACCTTCGATCGATGAGAGGAGCGCACGGCGGATAGAATTTCCGACGGTTGTTCCGAATCCGCGTTCGAAAGGCTGAGCGTAAAACTTTCCGTACCGCGGCGTGAGCGTCTCCGTTTCGACGTTCAGCCGGCCGGGCATCTGGAAATCTGTCCAATTATTGCTCTGTGTCATATCGTTCTTTTTAAAAGTCCTCAAAGTCGGCTTTGTCCCCGGGTCATCCGATGCAAGAACGAACTCTCGTAACCCGGCTACTTCGGCCGACTCAGCAAAAAAACTACTTACTGTACAACTCGACGATGAGCTGCTCGTTTATATTCGATTCGATGTCCTGTCGCGTCGGGACCGCGGCGATCGAAACGCTCAGATCCCTGCCTGCCGCCGATATCCAGCTTGGGCGGCCGCGTCCCGCGGCGGTCGACCATGCACCCTCGACATGTGGGTTCTTGGTCGACTTTTCCTTCACTGTGACGACATCGCCCACCTTCACCTGGAAGGAAGGGATGTCGACCTTTCGGTCGTTGACGAAAATATGTCCGTGATTTACAAGCTGGCGTGCCTGGCGGCGCGACGTCGAAAAACCGGAACGGTAAACGACGTTGTCTAGGCGGCGTTCAAGCATGAACAAAAGGTTCTCGCCCGTGACGCCTTTCTGGCGAAGCGCCTTTTCGAAATAATTTCGAAACTGCTTTTCGAGGATGAAGTACATTCGCTTCACCTTCTGCTTTTCGCGAAGCTGTTCGCCATAGCCCTGGATCATCTTGCGGCGTGCGGCGCCGTGCTGACCGGGCGGGTTGGTCCCGCGTTTCTCGATCGCACAGGAGGGTTTAAAGCAGCGATCCCCTTTGAGAAATAACTTTCCACCTTCGCGGCGGCACAGGCGGCACACCGCATCTCTATATCTAGCCATATATATTTTCTGCCTC
>JAICPV010000234.1 GCA_025929655.1 Pyrinomonadaceae bacterium | reverse complement strand
CTTTTCTTCGAAATGCTGCCGCTTGTATAACCCGACGAGCCCGACGATCCTCTTCATGTCGTTGGGGTTGGAATCACCCGAGGAAGCCTGGAAAACAAGCGGCGGATCGTCATCAACGAGAGCGTTCATCGCGGCCCCAAGTATCACACCGGCGACCATATCGACCGGAATGATGTCCAGGATCAGCTTCTCGTTCACCGGTATCACCGGCTGTCCTTTCAGCGCGATCATGATCAGCGGCGCGGTCGTCGTAAACCCTTCGTTCCAGCCAGGGAAGGGATATTGATTTGAAGACTCAACGATCGACGGCCGAACGAGCACTTTTACGATATCGTCCTGCTGGGCGATTATCTGTTCGGCGAGGGATTTCGAATACGTGTAAATGTTCGTCCAGCCCCAGTACTCGGCCCGCTCGGCCCCGAGCTCGGTCGTTCTCTCGCGGATCCACATCTTGCGTTCGCGAAAGATGGCGGATTTCAATTCGGCCTCGTCGTCGGGATCGCGTCCTTCTTCAATAAAACGCGTGCGCGCCTGTTCGCGAAATTTTGCGGCCTGTACCGCATCGTCGGCTTCCTGACGGGCCTGCTCGCTGAGCCGCGCGCAATCCTCGACCTCGCGGTTCACGTCGAAAGCCGTCCCGACCAACTCTCTTTTGCGCGGAAAATAGCCGACAACAGGTTCGTTTTCCCAGATAGCCCCCGACCGCTTGCCGGCCACGAAGCAGGTCGAAACATGCACCAGCCGCGGCTTTTTCATCATCCGCGCCATTTTGATGATGTTGTTCGACCCGACGACATTTGTTCGTAACGCGGATTCCAGCGGCGGGTTAAATGTAACGTTCCCGGCGCCGTTGATGATGACGTCCGTCTCGCGCATTATCTTTTTTGCCTGCTTTTCATTGAGCCCGAGAAGCTCGTTTCCCACGTCGCCGTTGACCGGTACGACCTTCGACTTAATGAAAGCATCAAACCCGTCCCCGTATTTTTCGCGCAGCGGATCGAATGTCGGGCTCGTAACGATACTTGTCCAAAAACGCGTCCTCGACTCGTTCTCATCGCGGGCTCTCACCGTCGCATACACCTTCCCGATATCAGGAAAATTATGCAGCAGCATCGATAGCGTCACCTTTCCGACGAAACCTGTCCCACCGATAAAGAAGATCGTCTTGCCTTTGAATATTTCTGTTGGTGATAATTTCATTTCCGATACTTGTGACCCTTTTTCGCGGCGCGGCAGTTCTCACTTTACGAGAAAAAACATTTTCCCGAGAAAGCCGTGGTCCGTTTCTTTTTCGCTGACGATCTCGCAGGAATTAAGGTGAAAGACCTCGGTCACGCGAGAGAGATCGTATTCATACATCGGCAAAAACGGTGCGTCACGGCCGCTCATCATGGTCGACAAGCGGTGGACGCCGGGAAGGTCGCGATAAACTTTGGACCTCATTCTGCGGAACCATGGATCTGTATTTCTATACGTTACGTGGATCATTGCACGGCCGCCGGTTCTCAGCCGCTTAAGAAGCGTGTTTACGATCTCGTACCCGATCGAAGGTCGTACATGCTGGAGCACTATAAAGGTGTGGACCATGTCGTAGGCATCATTTTCTGCCGCAATGAATTCCTGGGCTGTTTGGAACCGGATATTCTCTTTTCCAACTGCAGCCGCATTTCGACGGCATTTATCCAGCATCGACGATGAAATATCCACGCCGGTCGCCGCTTCAAAACGATCTGCTAACGGAAGCAGGACGCGCCCCACACCGCAGCCGTAATCAATAGCTTCGGACCCATTTAGCTCCTCGCCGGTCACGCGTTCGAATTCCGCAGTGACCTCCTCCATGTGGGCTCGGCCCAATTCGAAGAACACTTCTCGGGCGTTTTCGTCCAAGTTTCTGGCTCGAAATTGTTCGTAGGTCAGGACGGCGTAATACGCATCACGTTCGCCCAAATCCTCCCAGATCCGCTTGTTATTTCCCATCGATAACTTTCTTAATACGACATTTTATGCCACACGATTATGGGCCGGTGAAGAATAGATGATCTCTGGGTCGCGGGCCGTCAAGATCGCTTCGTCTAATTCTCATATTGCCAAGGGCACCATTCGCGACTTCAGTATCCTTCGGTCACGAGTCAGCAGCGGAATCTTCTCAACTACGCTTGTGGCTGCGATGATCTCGTCAGCGGGATCGGATTTAAAATCCAATTTCACGCTTTGGCGTGCGATCTCCATAGTTATTGGATAAACCGTCAGCTGCCGGAGAAATCGTCTAAACGCTGTACCATCAACGTTTATCGAAACCCGCTTTAGTTGGACAAGCTTCGAGATCTCCCACAAAACTATGTCGGAAATAGCAACCGTCTCGTTTTCCACGAGCTGGAGCTCACGTTTTGTGAGGCCGCCGATGAGGCCTTCGACCAAAATGTGTGTGTCAAGATTCAGCATTCCAGTGCACTCCAGTCGACATAATATCTCCTAGTATTTCGATCTCTCCTTTCATCGAGCCGATCCACTCTGTGTTGTTCGACTTTATCGGCGTCACCTTCGCAATCGGCTTGCCCCGCTTCTCAACAATGATCCCCTCAGCCCCCAAGTGGTCAAAGATCTGGAGACACTTCGCCTTGAATTCCGTCGCGCTTATTGTCGGTATTTTAGTTTTCATTGATCCATTCTACCAGATGACCAGTCAGATGACCAGTACGCTCGCAGTAACCTTAATCCGTCACGTTACACAGTCCAATTATCGGTTGGTGGAGCATCGTGATCTCGGCGTTTCGGCCCATGTACGAACGGCCCATGGCGATGGCTTCCGTTAAATTGTCGGCGCGGTCCCAGCCGAGCATTTCGGGGACGTGGGCGTTTTCGGCGCCGGCGACGATCACTTTGCCGACGTGCTGACGGCCGTTTTCGCCCCAGTACCACATGAAGAACGGATGGGCACCATGATATGCGTTTCCGCGGCGGTACATCTCCACGTAGGCAGGGTTCGTGGCAAACTCGCGCTCGTACTTTTCGCGCAGGAAGAACGCGTCCCGCGATTCCGGCAGCAAACGATGGAAAAACTCGATATACGACGGATGAAAATTATGATCGAACTCGTCAAAGCAGGGATGGGTGATTATCATCACGCCGCCTTTCCGCAGCAATGGCTTGTTGCGATACATATTAAAGTGATAGCCAAGCGCCATAACCTGCACCAATAAAGGATTCAACGCTGAATAGACGTTGTATGGCGAGATATCCGGAATGCCGGAGATCAGGATGTCGCACTGGCCTTTCACCGGGATCTCGTATTGGCGGTAATTAAGCTCCAGAATCTTTTCATGGACCGGATCGGTCTTGCCGGCAAAGCAACCGATCAGCTCGTACTGCGCCGGGATCGCATGGAGCATTTTTCGTCTTGCTGCGCGAGGCATTTTTGAAAAGGTGCGCTTCATCACCTCCCATTTCATCCGGTCGGCGAATGAAAATTCGTCTTCGTTCCGCGTCAGGATGTCGTATCCCTCGCCGAACATTTTGTTATTCAGCGCGGTTTCGATGTGAAAAACTTTGCAGTTTTCGTCGACGAGTTTTCCGAGCCGAATTACTTTGTGATTCAGCTCCGATGCCGGCGGATCCATGTAAGAATGCGAATCGCGTATCGTCTGCGGCTCGTGGTGCGCACGAAGCGATTCGTAATCGCACAATCCGACGGCGACGGACTTATGCCCGCCGTCCATCGGTACGAGATTGATATTTAAATAAATGAGTAGGTCGCTCTCGATCGCGCGTTTGTTCACGCGAAGCGGCTCGTTGTGCCGCGTGTGGCCGAGCGTTATGAGTTCGTCGTCGGCTTCGGCATCGTGATTGTAGTAGCGGTCCGGGTAGTATGCGTCATAGATCGCCGAGCCGACCATCCGCTTCATCTCCCACGCGGTCATTTTCCGGTGAAGAGAATTGGCGATGATCAGATGGATGTCATCGACGCCGTTCGCCGCGCACATGTCCAGGACCACCTCCAGCATAGTCTGCCGCATGTCGGGCGTCGCCATCGGCGGCAGCGGAAGCGAAATATCGTCCATCGCGATCGTCACGCGCATCCCCGGCTCAAGCAGCGCGTATAACGGCTCCATCTCGAGCGGGTGATTCACCGCGTACCGGATCGCCGCCTCGCGATTGGGCAGACCCTTTATCGGCGGATTCGGATAGATCACGCGCGTGCCGATCGGTATGTCTTCGAGAATAAAATCCTCGCCATTGGGCATTATCCGCGGCGCGCTGTCCTTATCTATGTAGACAATTGACTCGTGAGTCTTTCGACGAAGTTGCAGTGCCATATAGTTGTGATAAGTAATGGGTGATCGGTAATAAGACTTACGCCAATTCCCCAACCCTCTTCAGATCCGACGTTTTACACTCTTGGCCAATCCGACAATCATTCGAGCTATCGTATTGATCTCGTCATAAAGCTCATTGAACTGCTCCGCATTCAAATAACCAAGGTTTTGCGCAATAAGCAGTTCGGTTTCAAGCTCGCTTGCGGAGCCCTGAGCAACAAACAAGAACTTCAAAAACTCTTTGTCATGTTGTCTCGCAGCTCCTTCCGCAATGTTCGCCGGCATCGAAACTGCAAGAACACGACGGATCTGGAAGCGATTGGCCCGCGTGTACGACGTCGTCGCGCACACCAAGGTCTCCACACGCCCGGACCACCTGTGGAACATCAAGG
>JAICPV010000373.1 GCA_025929655.1 Pyrinomonadaceae bacterium | reverse complement strand
CCGGAAGGCGCGTTTTACGCCTTTGTCGATATACGTAGTTTGATCGACGGCAAAATCAAGTCATCCGCGGCGGTCGCGGATCATCTGTTGCGGAAGGGCCATATCGTGGTCACGGACGGAGCCCCATTCGGCGCGGAGGGTTTTATTCGAATCTCATACGCGACATCGATAGAAAATCTTCAACGAGCAGTTTCTACGATGAAGGAAATGTTCGGCTCGACCACTGCCGTCACGGCCTGATCACTCACCGAACACCAGCTTGAACCCGTTGCAGTCTTTCACCGTGATCTCGGTGCATTCGTATTCGCGCCTCACGGGGCCTTCGAGGATCTCCACATCGCGAGAGCGAAATTCCTCGAACAATGCATTCACATCGGTCACGAAAATGTAAACATCCGACCCGAGCCCCTTTCGAATCGCCTCGTTCAACTGGATAGTTTCGCTATCAGCTTTTCCGAAATGTATTTCAGCACTGTCGCGCCGGACCATCGCGTAAACGGGCGGCTCAGCGAAAAAACCGAGGATCTCGAATCCCAATTTGTCGCGATAATACTCCGCCGTTCGAACCACGTTCGGGACAACGAACTGCGGAGCGATACCGGTGAGCTTAGGCGTCATTCTGACGACCTCCGCCGGTCATCATCAAACCGATCTCTTCCACCGAGGTTGTTTTAGGATCCGCCTCGCCGGCGATCTTGCCTTCTCGGAATACAAGCAAGCGATCAGCCAAAGCAGTTACTTCTTCAAGCTCCGCCGATACGAGCAAGACGGCACGGCCTTTGTCGCGAAGCTCGATCAATTTACGATGAATGAACTCGATCGCGCCGATATCGACCCCGCGGGTCGGCTGGGAAACAAGCAGCAATTTCGGATCAAGCTCGAATTCGCGGCCGATGATAAGTTTTTGCTGGTTGCCGCCGGACAGCGATTTCGCGGATAATGACGGATTTCGAGGTCGGACGTCGAAATTCTCCAGGATCTCGCCGACGCGTTTATCGATCGCGTTCGAGCTCATGAATCCGCTCGCAGCAACCGGCGGCCGATAGTGCACACCTAGTACAGAGTTTTCCGACAAGTCGGAGTTGAGAAGAAGGCCGCGCCGATGGCGGTCTTCGGGAATATGGGCGATCCCCAATTCTTTCAATCTGCGGGCGCTCAGGTTCGTAACATCACGCCCCTCAAACTCGATCCGGCCGCCGTACGGTTTGCAAAGTCCGGCGAGCGCCTCGATCAACTCCGTCTGGCCGTTGCCCTCGATGCCCGCTATCCCGACGATCTCGCCCGCACGGACGTCGAATGAGACACCGTCTACCGCGAGCCCGTGCTTGCCGAGAACCTTCAGGTCTTTGACTGAAACCACTATATTGGCCGGTGTCGCGTCGTCCTTTTCGACGCGGAGGAGCACGTCGCGCCCGACGATCATTCTTGCAAGCCCGCGCGCATCCGTCTCCGCTGTTTTTACATTGCCAACGACCTTTCCGTCGCGCATTACTGTGACTTCGTCCGATATCGCAAGTACTTCGTCGAGCTTATGCGTGATGATGATGACGGTCTTTCCCTGCCCCTTCATCCGGCGCAAGATCCCGAAAAATTCCTCGACTTCCTGCGGGCTTAGAACTGCGGTCGGTTCGTCAAGGATCAAGATTTCCGCATCCCGATAAAGCGCCTTTAGCAGTTCGACTCGCTGCTGCTGGCCGACCGAAAGGTCCTCGATCAGAGCCTTCGGGTTCACGTTAAGCCGCAACTCATCCGAGAGCTTCTTTATCTCCGTGTTAGCTCGTTCGAGATCAAGGTTCGTCGCTGTCCCGGTTTCGGCGCCGAGGATGATGTTTTCGGCAACGGTCATCGTGTCTACCAGCATGAAATGCTGATGGACCATTCCGATACCGTTCGCGATCGCATCGTGCGGGCTACGGATATCGACGCGGCTGCCGTCCAACCAGATCTCGCCGCTGTCCGCTTTGTAAAAACCGTACGCGATCCGCATGACCGTCGATTTGCCTGCACCGTTTTCCCCGACGATCGCGTGGATCGTGCCGCGGTGAACAGTTATGGAAACATTGTCATTCGCAACAACGGTTCCGAAGGTTTTGGTGATGTTTTTAAGCTCGAGCATTCCTTTAGTTCGTAGTTGGTTGTTCGTTGTTTCGTTGCGCCTTTAGCCTTCTTGAGCGAATTGATATAAGCGTTGAGCTTCGGCGCAAGCTCATCGACTATCGGTTTCAAACTTTCGATTTCGCTTTCCGTTAATAACTTTCTTTTGAACGCTCGTCGGAGCCAGTGTTTTGTTTTCGTTCAAAGATCCTCGGGCAAAATAGCCAAATCGCTTATTGTCCTGAGTACCATATCGGCCACATCCTTCCGCTATATTCGCCCCTATACTATCGGCCGACCGTACGATCTGTTTACCTATTGTATCCCTGTCGAACGAGTTCCATTTGGATGAAATCTCCCAGATCGAGTCTGCGAGTATCTCGGACAGCTGATAAACGCGAAGATTTTCAAAACTTGTTCTTTCCATATCTATTCAGAACCGATGACTCCAGACCGCAACGAACTACGAACCACCAACGACGAACTATTTTGCCATCGCGTCTGTAACCTTTATTTCACCCGCGACGATTTTTCCCTTCGATTCTTCGACCCTGGTGATGACATCCGTCGGGATCAGCGGTTTGTTGTACTGGTCCATCGCGTATGCGACGCCGTCTTTCTCAAGGCCGAAAACATGAAAGCCGCCCTTGAAACGGCCCTCAAGCACTTCTTTGATCGCGTCGTAAACGGCGTTGTCGACGCGTTTGACCATCGAGGTAAGGACGAATCCGGGTTTCACCATGTTCTGGTTCGAATCGACGCCGATCACAAATTTGTTCGCCTCGCCTTGCGCGTTTTTGCCGTATTGCTCAACCGCGTCGAAAGCTCCGAGGCCTGAGTTACCCGCGGCGGTGAAAATAACGTCAGCCCCTTTTTCGATCTGTGCCAGTGCAAGCTCCTTGCCTTTGCCAGGATTGTTCCAGGCGCTGTCCGTGACACCGACATAGTTGTCGATCACGCGTATATTCGGGTTCACCGAACGAGCTCCTTCCTCGTAGCCGGTCTCGAATTTATGGATCAGCGGAATGTCCATGCCGCCTAAGAAACCGATGACGCCCGTTTTTGATTTCGCAGCAGCGATCATTCCCACCAGATACGAACCTTCGTGTTCGCGGAAAACAAGCGAAGCGACGTTCGACTTCGGAGTTTTGCCGTCCTTTTCAAAGAT
>JAICPV010000550.1 GCA_025929655.1 Pyrinomonadaceae bacterium | reverse complement strand
TCGCATCGCGGTAACGTGCCGCCCGCTCGAAATATCCTTCCTGCGCGAACTCGGCCGTCCGTTTTTGCACTTCAGCCAGGAACTGTTTGTTCGAAACGTTGTACGCGCTCTTCGCGGAAAATTGTTTTACGAGCCGGTTCGACATTTCCTGCACTTCCAGCAGCGTCACAGCCTTGCCCGAGCCGCTCGACGCTGGGCCGCCCTGCTGCGTGTTCGTTTGCGTGACCTCGGGGCCGGGCGTTGGTTTGGTGACAGCGCGTGTCTCGAACGCCAGCTCGACAGGAGCGTTCTTGCCGATCGGATTGCCTTCCTCGTCCAGCAGGACCACACCGAGATTGTGGCCGACGCCGTCAGACAATTCCGGGAAATCCTTGGGATCGATCGTAGCGGCGAAAGGCGCCTCAGACGCTGCGAATTGATTACCGTCAATGGTGAAGACCGCTTTAGAAACGCATTCGCCGTCCTGCACGTCAATCTCGATCTCGGTGGGTGCGGAGATCGTGTCACCCGACTCCGGTTTCGTGATCGATGCTTTCGCCTCGCATGCCGAACCGAAAAAACTGCTCAGCGGGCCGCCGCCTCCGGACGTGCCTCCCGCTTTCGACGAGCCGGCGAAAAAGAAAAGCGCACCCGCGATCATTAGAAAGAGAAGAGCAACACAAGCAATGCCGCCGGCGACCAAAAGCATCATCTTCGAGCTTCCGCCTCCCGCAGCGGCCGCGTCCGCCGCCGGCGCTTCGGCCTCGATCGGAGGCGTATCGGCCGCTGGCAGTTCATCAGCGTCGGCTTCGCGCTCCTCTGGCGCAGTTTCCGGCTCGCCGTTGGAAGCTCCAATTTCGAACCGGCTCGTCCCGCCAAGCACAACGACATCGCCGGGCGACAGATATCGTTCGCCGACGATCCTCGTGCCGTTAATGGTCGTTCCGTTGCTGCTTCCCAGATCGATCAGGTAAAAGTCGCTGCCGCGCGATTCGATCTCCGCGTGATAACGCGAAACATTGGCGTCACCGGGGAAAGCGATATCGTTGTCGGGACTTCGGCCGACCGTCGTGACGCCATTCGCCAACGGTTTTTCGACGCCGTCGATTTTTACCTTTACTTCAGGCATAAGCGGAAAAAAGTGCCGTTGATTGTGACGTAATCCCGTAGGGAAATTTGCCTTTTAGAACGTAGCGTCTGAATTCGGCATCAGGTAGAAAAGATAAACGGCCGCGATAAGCACCACGATCAGTCCCAAAGCCAACAGCAGCCCCAGGACGATAAGTAACAGCTTCGCTCCGGAGCGCTTCGCGGGCACGGCCGCAGTCGCCTGGGCGTGCTCCGCGCTCAGCGGATCGTCAGCAGGTTCACCGATATCCGGCTGAGGCTCGATCACCGCGTCAAGATCCGGGGCCGGCATTTCGGCGGTCGTATCGTTGTCGTTCGCTGCCTTCAGTTCATCCTGCGCAAACCGCTTCTCGAAACCCTGCGGCAGGTAACCGCTCGTTTTCCGAAAAACCGGTTCTGGCATCGTCCAGCCGGACTTGCCGTTTGCCGGCTGAGGGTTTGGCGGCGTTGTGTTGACGTCTTCTTCAGTTGGCTCCGGTTGGGGGACCGCTTTTTCGCTCACAGTTTTATCTCCCGTTTATGCGAATTCATTATCGTTCCAATTCCAAAACGTCCGATCTCGTGATTATACCCGTAATTCGCTTGAAATCTTCTATTAATACCGCAGGCGATTTTTGTAGCTTGGTTTTGATCTCCGTAACGCTTGTGTCCATCTCGACGACGGGAAAGCTCTTGTCCATCACGTCAGTCACTTTCGCATTTAAAAGCTGGCCGTCTTTCAGCAGTTTCGCCAGCACATGGCTTTCGCGGAGGCTGCCGACCGAG